>NZ_JBMPGU010000009.1:187500-213107 GCF_049323015.1 Thalassococcus sp. BH17M4-6 | reverse complement strand
GTCGCCCGCCGCCGGGACGGTCAAGGAGATCAAGGTCAGCGAAGGCGACACCGTGTCCGAGGGATCGGTCATCATGGTGTTCGAAGGCGCCGACGCCGATGACGGCAAGGCCGAGGAGGCGCCGAAAGGGGCCGATGAGGCGCCCAGGGAAGCCCCGAAATCCGTGGCCGCCTCGGGCACCGCGTCGGGCAAGGGCGATGTGCATGGCGAGGTTGTCGTTCTGGGCTCCGGCCCCGGCGGCTACACCGCGGCCTTCCGTGCGGCGGATCTGGGCAAGAGCGTCGTGCTCATTGAAAAGTACCCCTCCCTGGGCGGTGTCTGCCTCAACGTCGGCTGTATCCCGTCCAAGGCGCTCTTGCACGTGGCCAAGGTCATCACCGAGGCCGAGGAGATGGGCAGCCACGGCATCAGCTTCGGCAAGCCCAAGATCAAGCTCGACGATCTGCGCGACTTCAAGGACGGCGTCGTCAACCAGCTGACCGGGGGGCTTTCCGGGCTCGCCAAGGCGCGCAAGGTGCAGGTCGTGCAGGGCTATGGCAAGTTCACCGGCCCCAACATGATCGAGGTCGAGGGCGATGACGGCACCAAGACCGTCAGCTTCGACCAGTGCATCATCGCCGCCGGGTCCGAGCCGGTGGAGCTGCCCTTCATCCCGCATGACGACGAGCGGGTGATCGACAGCACCGGCGCGCTCGAACTCAAGGACATCCCGAAACGGATGCTGGTTCTGGGCGGCGGCATCATCGGTCTGGAAATGGCCTGCGTCTACGACGCGCTGGGGTCCAAGGTCACGGTCGTCGAACTGATGGACCAGATCATTCCCGGCGCCGACAAGGACGTGGTCAAGCCGCTGATGACCCGGATCAAGGGCCGGTACGAGAACATCCTGCTCAAGACCAAGGTCAAGAACGTCGAGGCCCAGAAAGGCGGGCTCAAGGTGACGTTCGAGGACGACAAGGGCGAAGAATCCACCGACACGTTCGACAAGGTGCTGGTGGCCGTGGGCCGCAAGCCCAACGGCAAGCTGATCGACGCCGAGGCGGCGGGGGTCGCTGTGGACGACCGCGGCTTTATCGCCGTGGACAACCAGCAGCGCACCGGTGTCAGCCATATCTTCGCCATCGGCGACGTCGTGGGCCAGCCGATGCTGGCGCACAAGGCGGTGCACGAAGGCAAGGTCGCGGCCGAGGTCTGTGCCGGTGAAAAGCGGTTCTTCGACGCGAAGCTCATCCCGTCGGTCGCCTATACCGACCCCGAGGTCGCCTGGTGCGGGCTCACCGAAACCGAGGCCAAGGCTCAGGGCGTCAAATACGAAAAAGGCGTCTTCCCCTGGGCCGCATCGGGGCGGTCCCTGTCCAACGGCCGCAGCGAAGGCATGACAAAGCTCCTCTTCGACCCCGAGGATGACCGCGTCATCGGCTGCTGCATCGTCGGCACCAACGCGGGCGACCTGATCTCGGAGGCCGCGCTGGCCATCGAAATGGGCGCCGACGCCGTCGACCTCGGACACACGATCCACCCACACCCGACCCTCTCGGAAACCGTCAACTTCGCCGCCGAAATGTTCGAAGGCACAATCACCGACCTCATGCCGCCAAAAAAGAAAAAGCACTGAGATTGGTGCTGGATGACACAAGCGGGCCCTGCGGGGCCCGTTTTCTTTGGTGCCGCCGCTCCTCAAGCCCTTGCGGTCTTTCCTCGCGGCGGATCAGATCTTCAGGAACGGCTGGGCCAGCCTGGGCAACAGCCCCTTGAAGCGCAGCGGCGCGTCGGTGACGGCCAGGCAGATGCAGTCCTCGGAGATATCGGCAACCGGGGTGTGCTGCAGGTCCTCGGCGGCGACCTCGACATCGCCACGTGCGAAGCGGCCGTCCTCATCCTCGAACGCGCCTTGAAGCACCATCGTCACCTCGATGCCGCGGTGCCCGTGATCGGGCACGGCGGTGCCTGCGGGAATGTACAGGAGCCGCGCCGTCGCCTCGGGCGAGGTTGCAAGAATCGCCTGTTTCACCCCCATGCCGACCGGCCGCCAGTTCACATCCTCGAGCCGCCCGCCGATATAGGCCGCCAGCGGTGCCGGAACGCGGGGATCAGCGGCTTTGACCGTCGTGTCCGCCGATACCGGCGCATCGGCGCGAATCCGGCCCAGAGCGCCGGTCAGGCAGCTTTCGGAAACCCCGTCGCCACCGTCGCGGTCCAGCAGCGTGCCGCCCACCGCGTCGTATCCTTCGACCTCGGCGCGGCAGGCGTCACACATCGACACATGGGCCGCCACCACAAGGTTCAGCGCCTCGGGCAGGGTGCCGGCGGAATAGCTCATCAGCAGTTCGGGGGTCAGGTGATGTTTTATCATGGCGGTCACTTCTCTTGCATGGCGTGGCGCAGGCGGTCCAGCGCCAGTCGGATCCGAGATTTGATCGTGCCCAGCGGCAGGCCGGTCACATCGGCAATCTCGGAATGCGAGAGGTCGCCAAAATAGGCCTTTTCGATCAATTCCCGCTGCTTCGCGGGCAGGGCGGCGATGGCCGCCCCCAGTTGTTCGGTTTCTTCCTGCAGGGCCAGGACATCGGCCTGGTCAGGCTCTGCCTCGGGACCCCAAGGCAGATCCTCGGGTTCGGGGCGGCGCTGCTTGCGCAGCACATCGATCTTCTTGTTGCGGGCGATGGTAAAGATCCACGTCGCCACACTTGCGCGGGAGGGATCGAAGAGGTGGGCCTTGTGCCACACCGTCACCATCACTTCCTGCGCGCATTCCTCGGCCAGGGCCGCGTCGGTGCCCGAGCGCATCAGGAACCCCTTCACCCGCGGCGCGAAGTGGCCGAAGAGCGCGACAAAGGCGTCTTCGTCCTTGCTGTCGCGGATGCGGATCAGGTGATCCACCCACTGCGGCCGGGAGTCTGGTTCTGACCCGTTCACGAGATTTGGTCCTGCCCTGTCATTGTCCCTTTGGTCGCCGATCGCGTGCGCATTGACAACTGTCACGGCGTCGCGGGCATATGCGAAAAGGGGGTCGGGACTGCGGAACATGAGAGGTGTACGCGCAGCGGTCGCAGCCGGATCACCTGCGGCGGTATTCTTTTTCTTTTTTCATCCAGGCGGATGTGACAGCCGTATCTCTTGAAACAGACCATCAATGACTGCCGTCAGGAGTAAGCCAGTACATGCCGTTTGAAGCCCGGGCCGCCGCGCCGCGCAACATTGCCGTGATCGGCGCAGGAATTTCCGGCATGGGGGCGGCGCATATGCTGGGCGACGATCACCATGTCACGCTGTTCGAGGCAGAGCCGCGCTTGGGCGGGCATGCGCGCACCAAAATCGCGGGCAAGCGCGGCGATCAGCCGGTCGATACCGGTTTCATCGTGTTCAACTACGCCAACTATCCCCACATGGCGAAGCTATTTGCCGCGCTGGATGTGCCAGTGGTGAAATCGAACATGAGCTTTGCCGCCTCGCTCAGGGGGGGACGTCTGGAGTACGGCCTTGCGTCCTTGCCCGCGCTGTTCGCGCAAAAGCGCAATGCCGCGAACCCGCGGTTCCTGGGCATGGTCCGCGACATCGTCCGCTTCAACGCCCGCGCGCTGGAGGAATCGCGCGACCGCAGCCTGTCGCTCGGCGCGTTTCTGGCCAATCTGGGCACCGGCGACTGGTTTCGCGATTACTACCTTCTGCCGCTGTCCGGGGCGATCTGGTCGACCCCGACCGAGAAGATCCTGGATTTCCCGGCGCATGCGCTGGTGCAGTTCTTCGAGAACCACGCGCTGTTGCACCATACCGGGCAGCACCAGTGGTACACGGTGCAGGGCGGATCGGTGGAGTACGTCCGGCGCCTGGGCGAAGCGATGCGGGCGCAGGGTGTCACGCTGCGGCTTGGCTCTCCGATCCAGGCTGTTCGCCGCCATGCTGCGGGCGCAGACGTCAAGGTGGAAGGCGCGGACTGGCAAAGCTTTGACGAGGTTATCTTTGCCACCCATTCCGACGACACGCTGCGGCTTCTGTCCGATCCGACGGATATGGAGCGGTGGGCGCTTGGTGCCATCGGCTATCAGCCCAACCGGGTGGTGCTGCATGCCGATGCCGACGTCATGCCGAAACGCCGGGTCTGCTGGTCATCCTGGAACTATACAGAGGCCGACAACAAGCTGAGCGACAAGATCGACCTTACCTACTGGATGAACTGCCTGCAGCCGATTCCGCAGGACGATCCGATGTTCGTGACGCTGAACACCACCCGCCCGATCCGCGAGGAACTGATCTATGACGAATGTGTGCTGCGCCATCCGGTGTACGATCTTGCCGCGCTAGAGGCGCAGGGACTGGTGGCGCAGATGAACGGCGACAACCGCACCTGGTTCTGCGGCGCCTGGATGAAGAACGGGTTTCACGAGGACGGGCTGTCGTCGGCCGTGGACGTGGTGACGGGGCTGCGCGCCCGCGCGGCGGCGGTGGCAGCGTGAGCCATGTCGATCATATCGCGGGCCACACCTATCACGGGCGCAAGGGGGCGATTGCCAACGCCTTTCGCTACTCGGTGGATTTCGTTCTGCTGGATGCAGAGGCGCGGATCACCGGTCCGAGGCTTTTCTCGCGCAATGCCGCGAACCTGACATCCCTGCAGGACAGCGATCACGGCGGGCCGCCGGGCAAGGGGCGCGGTGCAGCCTGGGCGCGCGAGGTATTGCAGGCGCATCAGATCCGCGCCGGTGGGCCGCTGATGCTGCTGGCGCAGCCGCGCATGCTGGGCCATGTTTTCAACCCGGTGTCCTTTTGGCTTGCGCATGATGAGGGCGGCGGCCTGCGGGCGGTGATCGCCGAGGTCACCAACACCTTCGGCGACCGGCATTCCTATCTTTGCGCCAAGGACGACGGCACGCCCATCGGCCCGCAGGACCGTCTGACCGCGCGCAAGATCTTCCACGTTTCGCCGTTTCAGGACATCGCCGGTGGCTACGTCTTCCGCTTTGACATCCGCGACGACCGTATCGGCATCTGGATCGACTTTTCCGAAGGCGAAGAGGGTCTGATCGCCACCCTGACCGGCCCGCGCAAACGGCTGAGCACCGCAGGCATCCTGCGCGCCGCCCTGCGCCGCCCGCTGGGATCGCGCCGGGTGCTGGGGCTCATTCACTGGCAGGCGCTCAAGCTCTGGCTCAAGGGGGCAAGCTATCGCCCGCGCCCCGAACCGCCGGGGCCGGACGTGTCGCGGTGACATCCGCGCGCGCGCAGAACCTGCCCGCCTTCGCGGTTTTCGCGGGCGTCCTGGCGGCTGCGGGCCTGCCCATCTACATCCACGCGCCGAAATTCTACGTCGACGAATACGCGGTCAGCCTCGCGACGCTGGGAACCGTGCTTTTTGCGCTGCGGTTGATCGACGTGGTGCAGGACCCGCTGCTCGGACGGCTGGCCGAGGCGCTGCGCTGGGTGCAGGGGTTGGCGGTGGGTGCGGCGGTGGCGGTGATGGCGGTGGCGATGTTCGGGCTTTTCGCCGTGACACCGCCGATCGCGCCAATCTGGTGGTTCGCAGGGATGCTGACGCTGGTGTTTTCCAGCTTCAGCTTTCTGACCATCAATTTCTACGCCCGCGGCGTCGCCAAAGCGTCAGAGCTTGACCAGAGCGGCTCGGGGCATTTGCGGCTGGCACGCTGGCGCGAAACCGGGGCGCTGATCGGGGTCTGCATCGCCTCAGTGATCCCCGCGGGGTTCGAGGCCTTGGGCTGGCCCCCCTTCGCGGGGTTTGCCGTGGTCTTTGCAATCTTCTGCGGTATCGCGGCAATGATGATCCGGCCCGAATGGGGCCGCGCGATCGAGCTTGAATCGGGCGGGTTCGGCCCGGTCCTGCGCGATTCCGTGTCGCGCCGCCTGCTGCTTGTGGCGCTGGCCAACGCGGCCCCCGTGGCCGTCACCTCGACCCTGTTCCTGTTCTTCGTGGAAAGCCGGCTCGAGGCCGAGGGCTGGGAAGGACCGCTGCTGCTCTTGTTCTTCGTCGCCGCCGCGGCGGCGGCGGGGCCCTGGGGCATGCTGGCCGAACGGATCGGATCGAAGCGCGCGCTTCTTTGTGCGATGGTGCTGTCGATCGTCGCCTTCGGCTTTGCGCTGACGCTGGGGGCTGGCGATACGCTGCCCTTCGCGATCATTTGTTTGGCCTCGGGCGCGGCGCTTGGCGCCGACATGACACTGCTGCCCGCGATCTTTGCCCGGCGCATGGAAAAGGTCGCGCCCAATGCCACCGAAGGCTTTGCGCTCTGGTCCTTCGTGTCGAAGTTCACGCTGGCTTTTGCGGCTGTCGCCCTACTTCCTACGCTAGAGGCGGCAGGGTTCGTCTCTGGGAACCAAAACTCGGCACAGGCGCTTTGGACATTGAGCTTGCTTTATGCGCTTGTGCCCTGCGTGTTGAAACTGGTGGCGCTGGCGCTGCTGGCGGCCACCCCAATCAAAGAGGATCAGTGACATGGAACCGGCCCTTTTCATCATGACGGGCATGGTGGTGATGTTGTTCCTGGTGTTTCTCAGGCACCGCTACTTTGGCTTCCTGTCCCAAACGCCAACCGATTACGCGGATGCCGGTGGGCCAAGCTTTGATCTGCAGCGTGACCTGAACGGCCCCATCCTGTGCGAAGGCGTGATTTACGGGCCGATGGGGCGCGTGCAGTCGCGTTTCGTAGGGCATTTCGATGCCAGCTGGGACGGCGACAGCGGCGTCATGCGCGAACGGTTCGAATACGACAATGGCGAGGTGCAGTTTCGCGAATGGCGCCTGAAGATCGGCCAGGATGGCGCGATCGAGGCGCGCGCCGACGACGTCGAAGGTGTCGGGCGCGGAACCCAAAGCGGGCCGAGCGTGCAGCTTCGCTACCGTTTGCGCCTGCCCGAAGATGCAGGCGGCCACGTGCTGGACGCGGTGGACTGGATGTACCTGGCCCCCAACGGCACCATCGTGAACCGCAGTCAATTTCGCAAGTTCGGCATCCGCGTGGTGGAGCTTGTGGCGACCATGCGAAAGAAGGAAACAGCATGAGAACCTGGAAAGGAAAACGCTATTGGCTGGTGGGCGCCAGCGAAGGTCTGGGCGAGGCGCTGGCGCGGCGCATGTCGAAGGCCGGTGTGTCGCTGGTGCTGTCGGCCCGCAGCGAAGAGGCGTTGCAGAAACTGGCCGACGACCTGCCCGGCCCGGCCGAGGTCGTGCCTGTCGATGTGACCGATGCAGAAGGGCTTGCCAAGGCCGCCGAAAAGATCGGCGAGGTCGACGGCGTGGTGCAGCTTGCGGGGGTCTACTGGCCGTTCGGCGCGGACGAATGGGATGCCGAAAAGGTCAACACCATGGCCGACGTCAACTTTACCGGCGTCACCCGTCTGATGGGGGTCGTCGTGCCGCCGATGGTGGCGCGCAACAAGGGGCATATCGTGCTGACGGGCAGCCTGTCGGG
This sequence comes from Thalassococcus sp. BH17M4-6, assembly GCF_049323015.1. NCBI lineage: Bacteria > Pseudomonadati > Pseudomonadota > Alphaproteobacteria > Rhodobacterales > Roseobacteraceae > Thalassococcus > Thalassococcus sp. BH17M4-6. Next base: position 205,686 of record NZ_JBMPGU010000009.1, on the reverse strand, counting down.
CTTTCGCGGTCTGCCGGGGGCAATCGGCTATTCGCCGTCGAAGGCGGCTGTAATGGTGCTGGCGGAATCGATGTATTGCGACCTGCGCAAAACCGGGGTCGAGGTGCAGCTGGTCAACCCGGGCTTCATCAAGACCCGGCTGACCGACAAGAACGATTTCAAGATGCCCTTCATCATGGAACCGGACGAGGCCGCGCGCATCTACTTTGAACACATGGGATCGGACCGGTTCAAACGCAGCTTTCCGATGGTGTTTTCCTGGGTCTTCCGCGGCTCCCAGTTCCTGCCCGACTGGCTTTACTACCGCATCTTCTCCTGACCTCTGCCATGCGGCGCGAAACCCTGTGCGATTTGCGCAAGATCAAGGCGTGGCGTTCGCCGACGGGCCATCGTGGCTGTAGAGTCAACGAGGAGAACCGGAATGAACTTCATTTCCACGCGGGCGCTGGCGCAGGTCGTCCTGATGTCGCGCGAACTGGACCGGGCCGAAGGCGAGTTGCGCGCCTTCATCGACCGGATGAGCGAGGACGAGCAGGCCGAGCTTGTGGCCATCATGTGGATCGGGCGCGGCACATTCGATGCCGACGAATTCGCCGAGGCCTTTGACACCGCGCTGCGCGAGGCATCGACCCCGACGGCCGATTACCTGATCGGCACGCCGCATGCATCCGATCACATCGAAACCGGGATGGACCTGCTGGGCATGTCGGCGGTGGAGGCCGAAGACGCGCTGATGTGAGGCGCGACACCCTGTGCATCCATCGCAAGGTTCCGGGCTGCCTCAGCGCAGGGCACGGCCCTTGAGGATGGCATCGGGGCCGAAGCGGTGGCGGATGGCGTCGGTGGCACGCTCTGCCTCGGTCCGGCGGGCGGCGTCCGGGTCCAGCAGATCGGCAGAGCGGTCGGCGTCTGCGGCGGGGCACAGCTCTGACAGGCCCGCGCCCAGGAGTCGGTAGGGCCCCTGATCGCCGACCTGGTCGAAAAGGCCCCGCGCGGTACGATAGATCCGATCGGCGATTTGCGTGGGGTCGCGCAAAGCCACCCGGCGCGACAGCAGCGCGAAATTGGCGCGCTTGAGCTTCAGCGTCACGACGCGGCCCGCCAGATCCTTGGCCTTGGCCCGGTCCGCCACCTTTTCGCACATTCGCCACAGGTGTCCATCCAGGATCTCCGGATCGCTGGTATCCTCGTGAAAGGTCGTCTCGTTCGAAATGGATTTCATCGGCGCATTGCGCGACACGGCGCGCTTGTCGATGCCGCGCGCCAGGTGCCAAAGCCGGTCGCCCATGGAGCCGAACCGCGCGGCAAGATCGCGCCGGTCCCAGCGCCACAGATCCTCGAAGGTGCGGATGCCCGCCTGCTCAAGCTGTTCCTGACCGGCGGGGCCGATGCCCCAGATCATGCGCACCGGTTTCGGGCGCAGGAAATCCTGCGTTTCGGCGGCGCCGATGACCGAAAAGCCATGTGGCTTATCGAGGTCCGACGCGATCTTCGCCAGGAACTTGTTGTGTGACAGCCCGATGGACCCGGTAAGCCCCAGTTCGTCGCGCATCCGTTTGACCAGCCGCGCCAGCATTACTGCGGGCGGCGCGCCGTGCAGGCGTGCGGTGCCTGACAGGTCCAGAAACGCCTCGTCCAGCGACAGCGGTTCGATGGCGGGGGTCAGTTCCTCCATCATCGCGCGGATCGCGCGGGATGCGTCGACATAGGCCTGCATCCGCGGTTTGATGATCACCGCATCGGGGCAGAGCGCGAGCGCCTTGAACATCGGCATGGCCGAGCGCACGCCGCGGATCCGCGCGATGTAGCAGGCCGTCGATACAACCCCGCGCCGCCCGCCGCCGATGATCACCGGTTTGTCGGCAAGGTCCGGATTGTCACGCTTTTCGACAGAGGCGTAAAAGGCGTCGCAATCCATATGCGCGATGGAAAGATCCCACAGTTCGGGATGCGAGGTAATGCGCGGGCTGCGGCAGGCCGGACAGCGCGGGGCGTCATCGAACCGGGTCAGGCAATCGCGGCAAAGGGCGGGCATGGGTCGCAATCCGGGCAGAGAGGATTATCTGCGCCACAGTATATGTACCCGGCGGAGCCTTTGCCATGACCGATCACCATGCCACAGGCCAAGCGGCCTTTCGCGGTGCGAAGCTGATGCTGTTCCTGGGGCCGCGATTGCTGGTGATCCGCCGCGACGACAAGGCAGGCATCCCTTGGCCGGGATTTCTGGATTTCCCCGGCGGCGGGCGCGAAGGCGATGAGAGCCCCGAAGACTGCGCTTTGCGCGAAACCCGCGAAGAGGTCGGGCTGACCGTCACGAAGGCGTCGCTGGTCTGGCGCCACGCGCGCGAGGCAGACGCCGGGCGCAACTGGTTCTTTGCGGCGCATCTGCCCGAAACCCGGGTGACCGACGTGCACCTTGGCAGCGAAGGCACAAGCTGGACGCTGATGGCGCCGGCTGCTTTCCTTGAACGCGGCGATGCGATCCCGCATTTCCGCGACATGCTGCGCCTCTACCTCGCTGAGCACCAGACATGAAAAATGCGCCTGCCGGGGATGGGCAGGCGCAGTCCGGCAGGCGCCGGTCGCAAACGGAGCTCAGCGGGACAGGCTGGTCGTCGCTCCGTTGTGCATCTCAGGAAACCGGGTCAGGCGGCGCGGCGATGATAGTCGAAGATGCGCAGCCAGTTCGGCAGTTTCGGCATGTCACGTGTATCGCGGGCCGTCTGTGTCCGCTTAGCCTGCATCCGCGCCTGCAGCGCATCGGGTGCGTCCAGATTGCGGATGGCATTGTGCCAAAGCCCGTCGTTGATATCGGAAAAGCTGGCATTCAGGGCGGCGGGATAGCTTGCGGCCACGCGCACGCGCCCTGCATCGGTGTAGAAGGTCACCAGCGCCTCAAAGGCTTGGGCAGAAGCATTATACGTGACGTCGCCGATTTGCGTTTTCGTCTGTGTCATAGCTCGAAACCTCATTCGATGGTTATTGAATAGTTAACGTCCGAGCCTGTGGATAAGTTTCCTTGAGCGCAAAAAAATTGTGGTTGAGGTGACGAAATCTACCAGATGTTGCGTTTATCTGGGGAGTTCGGCCACAATTTCTTGTGCTGCCGCGCGAGGGTCCGCGGCCTTCCAGACGGGGCGGCCGACCACGATATGATCGGCCCCGCCGTTGAGCGCGGTCGCCGGTGTCGCGATACGTTTCTGGTCGCCCGCGTCTGCGCCAGCGGGGCGGACGCCAGGGGTGACGATCAGCTTGCCCGACGCCTCGGGAAGGGCACGGATCAGCGCCGCCTCCTGCGGTGAGGCGATAACTCCGTCGGCCCCGGCATCGAACGCCTTGCCCGCGCGGGTCTGCACGAGGTCGGCCATGTCGCCGGGCGCCATCAGCGCCTCGTCCAGGTCGGTCCGGTCGAGCGAGGTCAGAATCGTCACCGCCAGAATCCGCGTGCCTGATCCCGCCGCCCCCTGCATCGCGGCGCGCACCACGTGCGGGTCGCCGTGGACGGTCAGGAAATCCAGATCGAACTGCGTCAGGCCCCGGACCGCCGCCTCGACCGTTGCGCCGATGTCGAACAGCTTCATGTCCAGAAATATGCGCTTGCCGTGATCCTGCTTGAGTTCATTCGCCAAGGCCAGACCGCCGCCGGTCAGCATGCCAAGGCCGATCTTGTAGAACGAAACCGAGTCCCCCAGCCTTTCCGCGAGCTCCAGACCGGCGAGCGCGTTGGGAACATCAAGGGCGACTATCAGGCGATCATCGGACATGGGGCGACCTTTTCTGGCGGTTGGACTGGGCGGGCTTTCGCCGTCGGTTAGCCTAAGTCCGGAACATTATCCAGTGTGGGGGGTTTGCAACGTAACTGATTGCCCGGTTCCAAGCCCGATGGAGGACATTATGAACGACAACGGCCCCGAGACAGACCAGAACTCGCCCGAGACCGACAAGAACAAGACGGACAGCGCCGCCGCCAAGACAACTGACAGCAAGCCCGCAAAAACTGGCGGCGGTGCCAGCTTTCCTGCCATTGCCGCGGGAACGTCCTTTGCCGTCTTCCTCGCCATTGCTGCTGTCATGGTGACAACCCGTGACGACGGGTCCGAGACGCAGCAAGCCGCGTCGATGTCCGAAAGCGAAGAAGCGTCCTCGGGCTCCGCAGCCGAAGACGCTTCTTCCGAAGGTTCGGGTGGAACCGAAATGGCCGCGAATGAAGAGCAGGGGCAATCCGAAGGGGCCGACAGCGAGGGCGAGTCGGCCGACAGTACGTCCGGCGACACCGCAGGCGACAGCGAAGAAGCCTCGGCAGGTGCCGGATCGGACGACAGCAATTCTGACGCGGCGGATGAAAGCGAAAGCGATCAGGCGAGCGCGGATGCATCGGGCGACGAAAGCTCCGGCAGCCAGGAAGACGCTTCCAGCAGCGACAGCGAAGATGACGCGGCAGCAACCGCCGAGTCCGGTTCTTCGGACAGCGAAACGTCGTCTGATACGACGGACAGCAAAACTGCAGCCGCAGACACCGGGGACACTTCGGGCGAGAGCGCCGATGCCGCGGCAGAATCCTCTGGTTCGGAAAGCGACAGCGCGGAAACCGCTGACGCGAGCGCCACTGAGGGTGAAGGTGACAGCGCGGAAGGAACGGACACTGCCGCATCGACCGATGCGGGTGGCGAGTCCGACACGAGCGAAGAAGACAGCGCGTCTTCGACCGAAAGCGATCAATCGTCGAACGACAGTGCTACCACCCGCAGCGCTTCGTCCGGATCGCAAGAGTCCGGCTCCGACGGATCATCGGGCTCCGAAGGTGACGCAGCGTCGGAAGAGACTGCAAACGCCGAAGCCACTGAGAGCGACGACGGGTCAGAGAGCACTTCGGAGGGTGAAGACACCGCAGCCTCTGCATCAGGCGACTCTGCCGACACCGAAACCGCCTCCAGCGCCGACAGCAGCGAGGCGTCCTCTGACAGCGAGAACGCGACCGAGTCGGAGCAGAGTGAAGGCGAGACCGCCTCGGGTGACTCGGCTGAAGGTGAAAGCGAGAGCGCCGATGCCTCTTCTTCGGGGAGCGACGACGCCGCAAGTGACGAAACTTCATCTGACGCTTCTTCGAGCGACAGCGCGTCTGGCGAAGAATCTGACACGACAGCTTCCGAAACCGCCTCCGCTGAAACCGGTTCGTCCGATAGCGAAGCATCTGAATCCGACAGCACATCGGATGAAGGATCGTCGGATGATACCGCCAGCGACGACACCGCTGCTGCCTCTGATCAAGAAAGCACGTCGGAGTCGGCAGAAAGCGCCGAGGCATCGGACAGCAATTCGACCGAAGAAGGGTCAGAAAGCGCCAACGCTTCTGACTCAAGCGCGATGTCCGAGGACAACATGGCAGCGCTAGCCGATGCCGCCACCAAGGCGATGGAAGCCGCTCAGGAAGCCGCAGTAGCTGCTGATGAAGCGACCAAAGCCGCGGAAGAAGCAGCCGCGGTCGCCGCCAAGGCTTTTGACGCCCTGTCGAAAGCCAGCCAAGGGGTCGTCTCCGGCTCTGACTAAGGCGACTGGCATGACACGAGAACAAGGCGCGGTCCCGATGGGGCCGCGCCTTTGTCGTCTGGGGAAAGGTCACTGTGCAATACAGCATTCCCGGACTTGAATGTGACATCCCCGCCCCCCATCTTTTCCCCAGAGGCCCGACCCGGGACGTGCTGCAAAGTCAGGCGTTGCCAAATCCATATCGGGCGCTTCAGAGAAGGAGAGAGCCATGAACTTGGAGAAGTTCACGGAGCGGTCGCGCGGGTTCATTCAAGCCGCACAGACGATCGCCATGCGGGAAAGCCACCAGCGGCTGAGCCCGGAACATATATTGAAAGCACTGCTGGACGATGAACAGGGGCTCGCCGCCAACCTGATCGCCCGCGCCGGAGGTGCCGCCGACCGGGTGGCGCAGGCCAATGACACACGCTTGGGAAAAATTCCCAGGGTTAGTGGCGATTCCGGGCAAGTCTACCTGGACAGCAGCACAGGTCGGGTCCTCGACGAGGCCGAGAAGATCGCCAAGAAGGCGGGCGACAGCTTTGTGCCGGTCGAACGCATCCTGATGGCGCTGGCCATGGTCAAATCGCCCGCCAAGGAGGCGCTGGACGCCGGGGCCGTCACCGCGCAAAAACTCAACGAGGCGATCAACGACATCCGCAAGGGCCGCACCGCCGACAGCGCCAACGCCGAAGAAGGCTATGACGCGCTGAAGAAGTACGCACGCGACCTGACCGAAGCGGCGGAGCAGGGCAAGATCGACCCGATCATCGGCCGCGACGAGGAAATTCGTCGCGCGATGCAGGTGTTGTCGCGTCGGACCAAGAACAACCCCGTTCTGATCGGGGAACCGGGCGTGGGTAAGACCGCGATTGCCGAGGGACTTGCCCTGCGGATCATCGACGGTGACGTGCCCGAATCCCTGCGCAACAAGAAGCTGATGGCGCTCGACATGGGTGCGCTGATCGCGGGTGCGAAGTATCGCGGCGAGTTCGAGGAACGTCTGAAGGCGATCCTGAACGAGGTCACAGCGGCGGCCGGCGAGATCATCCTCTTCATCGACGAGATGCACACGCTTGTGGGCGCGGGCAAGGCCGATGGCGCGATGGACGCGTCCAACCTGCTCAAACCTGCGCTGGCGCGGGGCGAACTGCACTGCGTGGGCGCCACGACGCTGGACGAATATCGCAAGCACGTCGAAAAGGACGCGGCCCTGGCCCGGCGATTCCAGCCCGTCATGGTGCAGGAACCGACGGTCGAGGATACGATCAGCATCCTGCGCGGCATCAAGGAAAAGTACGAACTGCACCACGGCGTGCGGATTTCAGATTCGGCCCTTGTGACCGCGGCAACGCTGAGCCACCGCTACATCACTGACCGGTTCCTGCCGGATAAGGCCATCGACCTGATGGACGAGGCCGCGAGCCGTCTGCGTATGGAAGTGGACAGCAAGCCCGAAGAGTTGGACCAGCTGGACCGCAACATCCTGCAGATGCAGATCGAGCAGGAGGCGCTCAAGAAAGAGGACGATCAGGCCAGCAAGGACCGGCTTGAGAAGCTTCAGAAAGAGCTGGCCGAGCTGCAGGAGCGGGCGTCGGAGATGACCGCCAAGTGGCAGGCCGAGCGGGACAAACTGGGCGCTGCACGCGAGCTCAAGGAACAGCTGGACCACGCCCGCGCCGAGCTTGATATCGCCAAGCGCAACGGCGATCTGGCCAAGGCCGGAGAGCTGTCCTACGGCGTCATCCCGCAGCTGGAAAAACAGCTGGGTGAAGCGGAAACCGCCGAAGGCGACATGATGGTCGAGGAAGCCGTGCGCCCGGAACAGATCGCGCAGGTCGTGGAGCGCTGGACCGGCATTCCCACGTCCAAGATGCTGGAAGGCGAGCGTGAAAAGCTGCTGCGGATGGAAGACGGCCTGCACAAGCGCGTCATCGGGCAGGACCAGGCGGTTCGGGCCGTCGCCAATGCGGTGCGCCGTGCGCGTGCGGGTCTGAACGACGAGAACCGGCCGCTCGGGTCGTTCCTCTTCCTCGGGCCCACCGGCGTCGGCAAGACCGAGCTGACCAAGGCCGTGGCGGAGTTCCTCTTTGACGACGACAACGCCATGGTGCGGATCGACATGTCGGAGTTCATGGAGAAGCACAGCGTCGCGCGTCTGATCGGCGCCCCTCCGGGCTATGTCGGTTATGACGAGGGCGGCGTGCTGACCGAAGCGGTGCGGCGCAGACCCTATCAGGTCGTGCTGTTCGACGAGGTCGAAAAGGCCCATCCGGATGTCTTCAACGTGCTGTTGCAGGTGCTGGACGACGGGGTGCTGACCGATGGTCAGGGCCGCACGGTCGATTTCAAGCAGACGCTGATCGTGCTGACCTCGAACCTTGGGTCGCAGGCGTTGTCGCAGATGGCAGAAGGCGCGGATGCGTCCCAGGCCAAGCGCGACGTGATGGATGCGGTGCGGGCGCATTTCCGCCCCGAGTTCCTGAACCGTCTGGACGAGACGATCATCTTCGATCGGCTCAACCGAGAGGATATGACCGGCATCGTGACGATCCAGATGGCGCGGCTGCTCAAGCGGCTGGCGGCGCGCAAGATCACGCTGGATCTGGACGACGCGGCGCTGAAATGGCTGGCCGACGAAGGCTTTGACCCGGTGTTCGGCGCGCGGCCCCTGAAGCGGGTGATCCAGCGCAGTCTGCAGGATCCGCTGGCCGAAATGCTGCTGGCGGGCGACGTGTCGGATGGTGACGCGATCACCGTCACCGCGGGTGCCGATGGCCTGATCATCGGGGACACGGTTGCGGCCAGCAACCGCCCCCGGCCCGACGATGCCGTAGTCCACTGATCCCGGCCTGAACGACGAAAGGCCCGCCGGTTCGGCGGGCCTTTTTTGATGCCACTGGCCCGATCAGAACAGGAAATCGCTGCTGTCGAGGTCGGCAATATCGGTGCCGATCAGCGTGATCGTATCGGTTGACGACCCGGCAAAGCCGATCTCGACATTGCCGCCGATCTGGCTGAACGTCAGCGCACCCATACCGCCAAGGTTCAGTGCGGTCAGGTCGATCAGATCGGTGCCATCCTCGAAATCGGTGATCGTGTCGATGCCGGCGTTGGCCGCAAACACAAACACATCCGCATCCGCACCACCGGTCATCACATCGCGGCCGCGGCCACCATCGATGGTGTCGGCGCCGGCGTCACCGTAAAGCTTGTCGTTGCCCTGTCCACCCGAGAGCACATCGCCATCCGCGCCGCCATAAAGTCGGTCGTTGTTGTTGCCGCCCGAGAGGACGTCGGCGCCGCTGCCGCCCAGCAGATGGTCGTTGCCCTGTCCGCCGTCCAGCGTGTCATTGCCTGCACCACCGTCCAGCGTGTCGCGCCCGTCGCCGCCCGTCATGTCGTCTGCGCCGCCGTTGCCATAGGCCTTGTCGTCGCCCGCGCCGGATTCGATGATATCGTCGCCGAGACTGCCCTGAACGGTATCCGGCCCGGTGCTGGTGGCCGCGGGGGCGGGGCTCAGCACAAAGTCGGCAATGGTCAGCGCCGTCGCTGTGACATCGCTCAGGGTCAAGCTGTGGCCGCCGCCAAAGTCGATCACGGCATCGGCGCCCGCCTGGCTGATGGCAAGCTGCGAGATGTCGCTGATGCCAAGCGCCGTCAGGTCGATTCTGTCCGCGCCGCTGGTGAAATCGGTGATCCGGTCCGCACCGCCGTTGGCGATGACGGCAAAGCTGTCGTTGCCTGCGCCGCCGGTCATCCGGTCGTCGCCAAAGCCGCCCAGCAGCAAGTCGTTTCCGATGCCGCCATCCAGTGTGTCATTGTCCTTGCCGCCGTCCAGCGTGTCGTCGCCCGCGCCGCCCAGCAGGATGTCATCCTGATTGCCGCCATTCAGGCTGTCGTTGTCGTCGCCGCCATCCAGGCTGTCGTTGCCATTGGCCCCTAGCAGCGTATCGTCGCCGCCTTCGCCCGACAGGCTGTCGTCGCCATTGCCTCCGGTCAGGGTTTCGGCCACGTCAACCGAGGCTTCGCCGAAGACAAAGTGGGCTTCGGTGAGGTCGACCATCTGATAGCCCCAGAGCGTGATCGTGTTGCCAGGGCTGAGGGTGATGACGGTGTGCGGGCCGTCCTGAACCATATCAATCTGGGCAAAGGTCGAAATGCCAAGCGCACTGATGTCGATGACATTAACGCCCGACATGAAGCCCTGAATGATATCGTTGCCGCTGTCGGCCTCGATCACGTAGGTGTCGTTGCCGGGAAACCCGTTCATTTGATCGTCGCCGGTGCCGCCGACAAGCGTGTCGTCGGTCAGCCACCCCTGGAGCGTATCGTTGCCCGCGCCGCCCAGAATCAGATTGTTGCCGGCTTGGCCCGAGCCAAAATCGTCGCCATCGCCAAGATTGATCGTGTCGTTGCCATAGTCACCGAAAACGGTGTCATTGCCGACGCCCGCTGTAATCGAATCGTCGCCCTGACCCGCACTGACCCGGTCGTCGCCCGGACCGGCGTCGATCGTGTCGTTGCCGCTTCCGGTCGAGACGGTATCGTTGCCGCCCAGAGACTCCACCACGACTCCATCATGACCAAAACTCAGGTAGTCATTGGTGTCGCCCGCTGCGACAAGGTTTCCTTCGACGATGCTGATCGAGGCCTGAACGGATGCCGCCGGACCGGCATTGATGCGGGCGATGTCAAAACTGCCGTCACCGGCGAAGGCGGCGGTAAAGGTGATGGAGACGCTTGTGTCGCTTCCCGCGAACTGGATCGGTCCGGATTGGTTCATCCCCGAAGTCCAGCCGTTTTCGGAGAAAATGACGTAGGAGCTGATCCCGGCAATGCGCATTTGATAGTCTTCGGCCGCGTCCAGCCCGGTGACCGTGACGGTATAGGTTGTTCCCGCCGTCATCCCGGTAATGCCGAACGTGTCGCCGTCGCCCGCGGTCAGGTTGGTCTGAAAGGTGTCGCCTATCGCGATGAACTGGGCAGGCGCAGTTTGATAGGGAGCGTCTGCAATCTCTGAAATCAGGGGCATGGAATGTCCTTCTGAAGCGTGTTTTTACTGTTGACCTTGGGCGCTGACGCGAGATGCGGCACAGCCGCTTGCCGCAGTAAGTAGCCGGAACTTCGGGCATTTTTTCGCTGCATTAAGGTTAATTGCGTGGTCATTTTGGACAGGATTTGGGCTGCCAGGCGGTGGGCCGTGTGACCCCCGCAACGGTAATGGCCCGCCGGGAAGGGCGGGCCATACAGGTGATTTGCAGTCGGCCAAACCGGGCCGATCCGGAGCGATGCCACGGGGCCCCGACCGGACGGTCGCAGGCCGTCGCTCAGAACAGGAAATCGGCCCCGTCGACATCGGCGATATCGGTGCCGATGAGCGTGATCGTATTGGCAAAGGAGCCATCGAGCGAGATTTCCACATTGCCGCCGTTCTGGCTGATCGCAAGGTCGCCGATGCCGGACAGGTTCAGCGCGGTGAGGTCGATGACATCGGCGCCGTCTTCGAAGTCGGTGATCGTGTCGACGCCGTTGTTGGCCCCAAACACGAAGGTGTCCGCGCCCGCGCCGCCCTCCATCACATCGCGTCCCCGGCCACCGTCAAGCGTGTCGTCACCCGCGTCGCCAAAGAGTTTGTCGTTGCCCTGTCCGCCGATCAGGCCGTCGCCGCCGTCACCGCCGAACAACTGGTCGTTGTTGTTGCCGCCGTCGAGCAGATCGGCCCCGCCGCCGCCGTAGAGCTTGTCATTCCCCTTTTCGCCATAGAGCGAGTCGTTGCCATCGCCGCCCATGAGCCGGTCCTTGTCGTCACCGCCAAGGATCGTATCGCCCAAGCCCGAGCCGAAGATCTTGTCGTTGCCCGCGCCGCCCTGGTTGGGCGCGGAGTCGGCAAGGATGAACCAGCTGTTGTCGATGCCCGCGGCATCCACGCCGGTCAGCGTCACGCTGTTGCCGTTGCCGAGGTCAATCACCGTATCGGCCCCCGACTGGCTGACCGACAGCTGCGCGCTGTCCGTGATGCCGATGCCCGAAAGGTCGATCCGATCTTCGCCTGCGGCAAAGTCGGTGATGACGTCGACGCCGTTGTTCGGGATGATCTGGAACACATCCGCGCCCGCGCCGCCGGTCATTTCGTCGTTGCCGAACCCGCCCTGAAGCAGGTCGTTGCCGTCGCCGCCATCCAGCGTGTCGTCGTCCTTTCCGCCATCCAGCGTGTCGTCGCCGATACCGCCCTTGAGGTCGTCGAAGCCATCGCCGCCGTTGACGCTGTCGTTGCCGTCACCGCCGTTCAGGCCGTCGTCGCCCTGCCCACCAAGCACCGTGTCGTCACCTCCACCGCCGTGGATACTGTCGTCACTATTGTCGCCGGTAAATAACTCTGCGGTGTCATCGCCCTGGACGGAATATCCGCCGGTCGGTTCGGGATCCGGCAGGGGGGCGTCGGCAAAGATGAAATTGGCTGCGGTCAGGTCCGAGGGCAGGATGGATTCGATCAGAACGGTGTTCCCGGGGCTGAACGTCAGGAGGGTAGAGAAGCCGTCAGGTGCCACGATCATGTCGAGTTGGTCAAAGCTGGTAATCCCAAGCGCGCTGACGTCGAGCCTGTTTCCAGGCGAAATGTAGAAAGCGGAAATAGTATCCTGGCCACTGTCGGCCTCGAAGATGAATAGGTTGTTGCCATAGTTTCCCATCAGCCAGTCGTTGCCGGTGCCGCCGTTGATGGTGTCGTCAAAGCGCCCGCCAAAGATCGTGTCGCTTCCCGCACCGCCCAGCATCAGGCCTGTCCCGATGTTGGTGGAAATGTGGTCGTTGCCGTCGCCGCCCTCTGCGGTGCTGTTGCCAAAATTGAAATTCAGCTCATCGTCGCCATCGCCGCCCAGCAGATGATTATCACCTGCCGACCCATAAAGGCTGTCGTTGCCCGCGCCGCCGTCCAGTGTGTCGTTGCCGGTATCGCTGCTCAGAATGTCGTCATCCGCTCCGCCGTCGAGTGAGTCGTTGCCGGTACCGCCTCTCAGATCGTCTTCACCTGCGCCGCCGATCAGGTGGCTGTCGCCTGTCCCGGCCAGGATCGTGTCATTGCCTGCAAGGCCATCCAGCGAGCCACCTGCATCACTGAGGACCAGACGATCATCGTCTTCGGTCGGGCCGACCAGGTCGCCCTCTTGCACCAGAACGGAAACGCCGACGGATGCCGCCGGGCCGGATGTCGTGCGTTCGAGAATGAACAGATCGTCGCCGTCGTTCGGTGCGGTGTAGGTGAAGGTGAGCGAGGTGTCGGTTCGGTTGAAGGTATAGACGTCATGGCCCGAGATCGGGCCCATGCCGTCACCTTCGAAGTTGATGTAGGCATCGCCGGAATAAAGCGCGATGCGGTAGGAATCCGCCGGATCAAGACCCGTGACGGTAAAGGTGTAGGTGTTGCCTGCCGTCATCCCCGTGATGTTGAAATTATCGCCGTCGCCTACGGCGAGATCGGCAAGGAACGTGTCGCCAGGGGTAATCGTCTGGTACGGACTGCCTTCGATGTCGGTTACAATGGTCATTCAAGTGCCTCTTCTGAACTGGTCAAGTATCGAGGCGGCCCCATGATCTTTGTGACCGAGCCACCGCCAGTGGCGAGCTATGATCAGGCCGAAAGGCCATTCAGCGGTCTGTTTGCGAAGAATTCGTGGTTAATTTTAAGGAATAGGGCGGCGATGCGGCGTCGGCGCTGCAAATGCGAAACAGCCCGCCGATTGGCGGGCTGTTGTCAATTGTTGGGAAACATTCGGATCAGAACAGGATATCGGCATCCGTGATCAGCGACATGTCGGTATTGGTCAGCGTGACTGAATTCCAGTCGTTGAAGTGGATCACCGTGTCGGCGCCGACCTGTTCGATGACCAGATCGTCAAAAGACGTGACGCCATAGCCTTCGTACCCGGACACGGTCAGCACATCCTCGCCATCGACGAAGTTGTTGATCGTGTCGTCGCCCGACCGCAGTTCAAACACAAAGGTGTCGGCCCCGTCGCCACCATCCATGATGTCCCGGCCCCAGCCGCCGACCATGACGTCGTCGCCGGCATCACCCCACATCTTGTCGTTGCCTGCGCCGCCATCGACATGATCGTTGTCCGCCCCGCCATACAATCTGTCGTTACCGTTCTCACCAAAAAGCTCGTCGTCGCCCTCGTCGCCATAGAGACGATCGTTCTTGTTGCCGCCTTCCATTGAATCGTTGCCGCTGCCGCCGACCAGCTTGTCGTTACCGGCGTCACCCAACAGCGTGTCGTCGCCATTGTCGCCCAGGATCTGATCGTCGCCAGAGCCGCCGTTGATCAGGTCGTCGTCGCTACCGCCGCGGACCGTGTCCTGTCCCTCGCCAGCAGATATTGTGTCATCGCCCTGTTTGCCTTCGATCCGGTCGGACCCGCCACCGGCGACAATGTTGTCGCCCATCCACGTGCCTATGATCCGGTCGCCGCTGTCGGACGTTGCAAGGGTATCGGGGGGCGGCGCCAACAGGAAATCATCATTGCTTAGACTGGCGGGATCAACGCCGGGCAGGTCCACCCAGTTGCCATTGGGCAGGAGAAGGCGGCTGCCGTCCGCGGTGGCTTCGACCCCGATCTGTGAGATGTCAGACACGGTGATGATCCGCAGGTCGATCTGGTCTTCGCCAACGGTGAAATCCGTAAAGACATCGCGGCCAGACTGCCAGCCGCCAATGACGAAGATGTCCGCGCCGTCACCGCCGGTCAGCGTGTCATTGCCTTTGCCCCCGTTCAGCGTGTCATCGCCGCTGTTGCCTTCCAGCGTGTCCTCGTCCTGGCCGCCATCAAGCTGATCGTTGCCAGAGCCGCCGATCAACAGGTCGTTGTTGTTCCCGCCCAGAAGGATGTCGTGATACGCCCCGCCGTTAAGCACGTCGTCAGCATTGCCGCCGCTGAGGTAGTCGCGTCCGGCATCGCCGAACAACGTGTCGTGCCCGCAGGCGCCGATCAGGCTGTCATTGCCATCACCGCCATAGACCACGTCGCTGCCATTGCCGCCCAGGATGGTGTCGTCGCCGTCACGGCCCCAGACCAGATCGGCGCCGTTGGCGGCCATCAGGTAGTCGTCCCCCCCGAGCAGGTCATAGACATCGCGCACGGCGGTTCCGGTCAGGGAATCCGCGCCGGCGGTTCCGAATTCAATTGGCATATTGGTCGTCCTTCAAGCAGTCGGTGTTACCCCACACCCACTGCCCGATCCGTCTTGCCTGGTTTCCGCCACATTTTTTGTGTTGTTTTTCAAAGGAGATACCACGCGCCCGGCGCGCAGCGCAAAGAATGTGTTAATTTTCTGTCCAAATAAGGCTGCGGCGCCCATTGGGCGCCGCATTTGGTTTCCGTGGCCGAGACAATGACCGGCCCTGCGGCAAACTGTTCAAATCACTCGGGCATGATCACCGCGTCGATGACATGAATCACGCCATTGGACGCTTCGATATCTGCCGTCGTCACATTGGCCCCGCCGACGGTCACGCCGCCTTCGGTCATGATGGTCACGTCAGAGCCCTGAACGGTGGTCGCCGACATATCGTTGCTGAGGTCGGACGACATCACCTTGCCCGGCACCACGTGGTAGGTGAGGATCGACACAAGCTGATCCTTGTTCTCGGGCATCAGCAGCGTTTCGACCGTGCCTTCGGGCAGGGCGGCAAAGGCTTCATCGGTCGGTGCGAAAACGGTGAACGGGCCGTCGCCTTTCAGCGTTTCGACCAGATCGGCGGCTTCGACCGCGGCGACGAGGGTGGTGAAGGTGCCAGCCTCGACAGCGGTGTCGACGATGTCCTTGGAATGGCCTGCCGCAAAGGCGGAAGTGCCTGCCATCAGAGTGACGGCGGTCAGGGCGAGATAAGTTCTGCGGAACATGAGTGTCCTCCTAGTTTCACGTTGCTTGATGCGTTGTGACATCGGGAAGGGAACGTATCGGAATGGCCTTTGGATCAGTGCGGATTCCCGCCAGACGGGTTTGACAAATCGCGCAGTCGCCTAAGCCTCGGCCTGTTTGGATTTCCACTGAATTTCATGTGAACGGGCGTCAGGCCCGCGTGATCACACGGCTGTTCCTGCCGCCTTGGGGCAGGGGGCACGGCCCTGTGTCGGGGCCGGTCAGCGGCCACGCGGACCCAAGGCCGCCCATCAAACGTTACAGGGCTGGCACGGCAACGTGAGTCGATGTGGTTTTGAGAATGCCGCCACAGGGCCTAGCTATTGAAACAATAGTAAAAGGAGGCCGTCATGGCATTTCGCTGGACCAACGACCTGACCCACGCCGACGTGACACCCGAACGGCTGTTCCTGAACCGCCGCCAGATGCTTGGCGGTTTGGCCGCTGGCACGATCGCGGGTACGCTGGGCGTTCGCGCCGAAGCGCAGGAGGCGCTGGAGCCCAACACCTGGGAAGAGATCACCAGCTATAACAACTATTATGAGTTCGGCACCGGCAAGGACGATCCGGCCCGGTACGCGGGAAGTCTGGTGACAAGCCCGTGGTCGGTGACCATCGATGGCCTGGTCGACAAACCCGGCGACTATGCCTTTGCGGACATCATGGACCAGATGAGTGTTGAAGAGCGAATCTATCGCTTCCGCTGTGTCGAGGCGTGGTCGATGGTCGTGCCCTGGAACGGGTTCGAACTGGCCGACCTGCTGCAGATGGCCGGTGTACAGTCGGGCGCGAAGTATGTGGCGTTCCAGACTGCCAACCGCCCGGACCAGATGCCGGGCCTGTCGCGGCCGGTGCTCGACTGGCCTTATGTCGAAGGGCTGCGCCTTGATGAGGCGATGCACCCGCTGACCCTGATAGCGACCGGCATCTACGGCAAGCCGATCCCCAACCAGAACGGCGCGCCGCTGCGGCTGGTGGTGCCGTGGAAGTACGGGTTCAAATCGATCAAGTCGATTGTCCGCATCACGCTGACCGAAGAAGAGCCACCCACCAGCTGGAACAAGGCCAACCCGCGGGAATACGGCTTCTACAGCAATGTGAACCCCGAGGTGGATCATCCGCGCTGGTCGCAGGCGACCGAACGCCGGATCGGCGGCGGGCTGTTTTCCCGGCGCCAGCCGACGCTCATGTTCAACGGCTACGAAGAAGAGGTCGCGAGCCTTTATGACGGCATCGACCTGTCGGAGAAATTCTGATGTTCCGCGCCGCCAAGCTCCCCCCGTGTCCGCCTGTTGAACAGGTCCGTAACCCCCTGTCGGAGGGGTGGACGGCCGCGGATTTCGGGGCGGGGGCGGCCCAATGAGCGCGATGTCGATGACCCGCCTGGCCGACGCCATTTACCGCGGCGCACGCAGGGTGCCGATCTGGCCCCTATATATACTGTGTGCGGTGCCGGGGATCTGGTTCTTCTATCTGGGACTCACCGGAGGGCTGGGGGTCGAGCCGATCAAGGCGCTGGAACACAAGCTGGGCGAACTGGCACTGCAGTTCCTGGTGGCCGGTCTGGCCATCACGCCCCTGCGGCGGCACTTGGGCGTGAACCTGATCCGGTTCCGCCGCATGATCGGGCTGGTCGCGTTCTTTTATGTGCTCACCCATCTGCTGGTCTGGCTGGTGCTGGACGTTCAGATCCTCAGCCAGATCTGGGCCGATATCCTGAAGCGTCCTTATATAACGGTCGGCATGGCAGGCTTTGCCCTGCTGTTGCCGCTGGCGCTGACCTCGAACAACTGGTCGGTGCGCAGGCTTGGGCCGAAGTGGCGGACGCTGCACAAGCTGACCTATGGCGCGGTGCTGCTGGGGGCGATTCACTACGTGATGCTGGTAAAGGGCTTTCAGATCGAACCGCTGCTTTATCTTGGTGCGATCGTTGTGCTGCTGGCGCTGCGCTGGCCCGGAAAGCGGCGCGAGTCGCGGATGGCGCGGGCCTGAGCCCCGACCGCCAGGCGCGATTCCGGGCCTGAAGACGGTGATCCGATGCGATTCCCCCGAATTCTTCTTACGCTGCCCGGGAAAATGGCGACCCGACTCGCCTGTTGCCCGGAATCAGGCACGAGTCGGACCGGCCGGCGGTGCCGATTCCGCCGATTCCGCGAAAAATTTGCCCCCCAGAGCGAAAATTTCGGAGGGTCGCCCCCTGAATCGCTTCGGGGGCGGGCGGAATCGGCTGAATCGCGGCGGCGATTCACGGGTGATTTGGTCCCCGTTCGGGGTCGCATAGGGGATAACCCTGTGGAGAACGCAAAATCTGGTAGAGAGTCGCCGCCGCGCCGCAGCAATTTACCCGTGGTCAGGCGGGCGCGACCCGCGGAAAAAGCCTGATTTACGAAAAAAGTGCACATGTAAGTATTTGAAAAATATAACGAATACAGAAAATCCAAAAAAATGCGACGTTTCTGTAAAAAAGCGCTTGCGGACCCACCCATCAAACCGTAGAACCCCCCTCACCGGCGGCGCTGAGGCGCACAACGGGACGCCAGACGGGCCAGACGGAAGCGGAAACGCAGACAGACGGAAACGAGACGTAAGACAAAATCAGAGGTAATCGAGGCGGGGCGCGCCAAGAAGTTAGGGCGCACTCAGTCACTTTTGTCCTCTACGCTCTTTGAAATCGCAAGTATCTGAAGAGATATGTGGGCGGTTTGGTTCATTCGATGAACTTACACCTGCATATCGCGC
>NZ_JBMPGU010000009.1:0-185000 GCF_049323015.1 Thalassococcus sp. BH17M4-6 | reverse complement strand
TAAGACCTGAATACATAGGGTTTTAAGAGCAAACCCGGGGAACTGAAACATCTAAGTACCCGGAGGAAAGGACATCAATAGAGACTCCCCTAGTAGCGGCGAGCGAACGGGGACCAGCCGAGCCTTGAGAGTGACTAGAACATGCTGGAAAGCATGGCCATAGAGGGTGACAGCCCCTTATAGGAAGCTCGATGGGACGTATTAAGTAGGGCGGGACACGTGAAATCCTGTCTGAAGATCGGGGGACCACCCCCGAAGGCTAAGTACTCCTTACTGACCGATAGCGAACCAGTACCGTGAGGGAAAGGTGAAAAGCACCCCGACGAGGGGAGTGAAACAGTACCTGAAACCGAACGCCTACAATCAGTCGGAGCTTGACTGGACTCTAATGAAAATCTGCGCCATGCAGTTTCCAAATCAACATTTGGAGCTGACCATGGCCGACGGAACTTTCGCTGTACTCATGTTGGGCCTCGGCCTTTGGGACATGAGTGCAAACTACTGTGGAACACAGACCGGATGCCTTGGTCGCACTGAAGTGGTGCCGAGGTTTGCGATCTCCGCAGGCGAGGTTCTGGAACGAAACGCTCAGAGCGCTGGCGAAGTCTATTTGCGGTACGATCTGGGTCACAAGCGTGGCCCATTCGGACAGGCGGTTGGATTTTCCGTCGGCGAACACGGCGAAACCTGGGTGGGCTTCGGGTCCACCTATACCCTCGAATTCGGACGCAGCCCGTTCTATGCGCAGCTGCATTCGATGCCCGGATTTTACGCCGACAACGGTGGGTTCGATCTGGGCGGCCCGATCGAGTTTCGATCCGGCATCGAACTGGGGTATGAAGGTAAGTTGGGCTGGCGCTACGCGCTAAGCTACGATCATCGTTCCAACGCAGGCCTGTACGACGAGAATCCCGGCATCGAAACGGTGCAATTCAGGGTTTCGGTGCCGGTCGGCAAATGATTTCCATTAGTGTCCAGTCTTGTGACGGCGTACCTTTTGTATAATGGGTCATCGACTTGGTCTATCTAGCAAGCTTAAGCCGTTAGGTGTAGGCGCAGCGAAAGCGAGTCTTAATAGGGCGATGAGTTAGATGGATCAGACCCGAAACCGAGTGATCTAGGCATGACCAGGATGAAGGTAAGGTAACACTTACTGGAGGTCCGAACCCACACCTGTTGAAAAAGGTCGGGATGAGTTGTGCCTAGGGGTGAAAGGCCAATCAAACTCGGAGATAGCTGGTTCTCTGCGAAATCTATTTAGGTAGAGCGTCATCCGAATACCCCGGGGGGTAGAGCACTGGATGGGTAATGGGGCCCCACAGGCTTACTGATCCTAACCAAACTCCGAATACCCGGGAGTACTAGATGGCAGACACACAGCGGATGCTAACGTCCGTTGTGGAGAGGGAAACAACCCTGACCTACAGCTAAGGCCCCTAATTCATGGCTAAGTGGGAAAGCAGGTGGGACGACCAAAACAACCAGGAGGTTGGCTTAGAAGCAGCCATCCTTTAAAGATAGCGTAACAGCTCACTGGTCTAAATAAGTTGTCCTGCGGCGAAGATGTAACGGGGCTCAAGCCATGAGCCGAAGCTTAGGATGCCGTAAGGCATGGTAGCAGAGCGTAGTGTGACATAGTTCACTGTCTCTTTAGCGGTTTCGACCGTTACGGAGACAAGGAGCTTTCTGTGAAGCCGGCGCGTGAGCGATCCGGTGGAGAGATCACTAGTGAGAATGATGACATGAGTAGCGACAAAGAGTGTGAGAGACACTCTCGCCGAAAGTCCAAGGGTTCCTGCTTAAAGCTAATCTGAGCAGGGTAAGCCGACCCCTAAGGCGAGGCCGAAAGGCGTAGTCGATGGGAACCAGGTTAATATTCCTGGGCCAGATGGAAGTGACGGATTGCGAAGATTGTTCCTCCTTATCGGATTGGAGGGGCCGTTGAGCAGTTCCTGGAAATAGCTCCATCATGAGATCGTACCCTAAACCGACACAGGTGGACTGGTAGAGAATACCAAGGCGCTTGAGAGAACTATGTTGAAGGAACTCGGCAAAATACCTCCGTAAGTTCGCGAGAAGGAGGCCCGGTTCCTAGGCAACTAGGGGCTGGGGGCACAAACCAGGGGGTGGCGACTGTTTACTAAAAACACAGGGCTCTGCGAAGTCGCAAGACGACGTATAGGGTCTGACGCCTGCCCGGTGCCTGAAGGTTAAAAGGAGATGTGAAAGCGTTGAATTGAAGCCCAGGTAAACGGCGGCCGTAACTATAACGGTCCTAAGGTAGCGAAATTCCTTGTCGGGTAAGTTCCGACCTGCACGAATGGCGTAACGACTTCCCCGCTGTCTCCAACATAGACTCAGCGAAATTGAATTGCCTGTCAAGATGCAGGCTTCCCGCGGTTAGACGGAAAGACCCCGTGCACCTTTACTACAACTTCACACTGGCATTAGGCCGAACATGTGCAGAATAGGTGGTAGACTTTGAAGCAGGAACGCCAGTTTCTGTGGAGTCACCTTTGAGATACCACCCTTGTTCTGCTTGATGTCTAACCGCGGTCCGTTATCCGGATCCGGGACCCTGTGTGGTGGGTAGTTTGACTGGGGCGGTCGCCTCCTAAAGCGTAACGGAGGCGCGCGAAGGTTGGCTCAGAGCGGTCGGAAATCGCTCGTTGAGTGCAATGGCAGAAGCCAGCCTGACTGCAAGACTGACAAGTCGAGCAGAGTCGAAAGACGGCCATAGTGATCCGGTGGTCCCAAGTGGGAGGGCCATCGCTCAACGGATAAAAGGTACGCCGGGGATAACAGGCTGATACTGCCCAAGAGTCCATATCGACGGCAGTGTTTGGCACCTCGATGTCGGCTCATCTCATCCTGGGGCTGGAGCAGGTCCCAAGGGTACGGCTGTTCGCCGTTTAAAGAGGTACGTGAGCTGGGTTTAGAACGTCGTGAGACAGTTCGGTCCCTATCTGCCGTGGGTGTAGGATACTTGAGAGGAGTTGCCCCTAGTACGAGAGGACCGGGGTGAACGATCCACTGGTGGACCTGTTGTCGTGCCAACGGCAGTGCAGGGTAGCTACGATCGGACAGGATAACCGCTGAAGGCATCTAAGCGGGAAGCCCCCCTCAAAACAAGGTATCCCTGAGGGCCGTGGTAGACCACCACGTCGATAGGCCGGAGATGTAAGCGCAGCAATGTGCTCAGTTGACCGGTACTAATTGCCCGATAGGCTTGATTTGATCCAGTAACAGCCAGGCTGTGACTGATCGAAAAGCATACACACCGAAAGTGTACGCGACTTGGACTGTGTTGATGGTTTTGGTTCTTTCTCGGTTTGGTGGTCATAGCACGAGCAAAACACCCGGCTCCATTCCGAACCCGGCCGTTAAGTGCCGTCGCGCCAATGGTACTGCGTCTCAAGACGTGGGAGAGTAGGTCACCGCCAAACCTAGTAAGAACCAAAACGTATCTCTCTATCGATGCCGCCTCCGACATATCGTGCCGTGAGGCGACAAAATTGGCGCGGGATGGAGCAGCCCGGTAGCTCGTCAGGCTCATAACCTGAAGGTCGTAGGTTCAAATCCTACTCCCGCAACCAATCTACCGCCCTCTGGGGCGGTTTTTTGTTGTCCAAGGGGCTGTTTCGGCTACCGGACAAGACTGTATTCCGCTTAACCGCGCATGAACGCCCGCTCGTTAGCGGATCATCGTCTTGATGGCAGCGGCGTGTTCGGCCGTGGCGGCGAGGGTGTCGGCAGCCATGGCGCGCGCGGTCGCGATGAGGTCGGTGCTTTCTGCCAGTTCATCGATCAGACCCCAGGCGTGAGCGTCCGTCGCGGGGATCTTGCGGCCTGCCATCAGGATCTGCTTGGCCCGCGCCGGACCGATCAGCGACGCGAGGCGTCCCGGGTCCGAGGGTTGCGGCAGAAACCCGAGCTTCATCACCGGGTAGAACACTTTGGCGTTTGGCACCGCGATACGCAAGTCGCAGGCCAGGACCATCCCCATGGCGCCGCCCGCGACGGTGCCGTTGAGCGCGGCGATGCTCAGCCCCGGCAAGGCGGCAATCGCCCCCGACAACCGTTCCCAGAGCGGTGAGGTGGCCAGACCCGCGCGCGCGGCCTCCAGATCGGCCCCGGCGCTGAACACCGACCCTGTACCGGTCAGGATCAGCGCCCGCGCCTCTTGCGCGGCCTCGGCGATCCCGGCCAGTTCGTCCAGCATATCGGCGGTCAGCGAATTGGCCTTTTCGGGCCGGTTGATCGTGGCGATCCAGAGCCCGCCGTCGCGTTCGAGCGTGATCACGCGAGGCCAACCTTGCGGCGAATGTCCTCGTCGCGCAGCGAAATCTCGGCCCCCAACCACTCATCGGCCTCGGGGCCGCACATCCACACCAACGCCTTTGCCGGCCAGTCGGGCGGAATGTGACTGGACCAGTCAAGCTGGCTGACCGGGTTGATGCCCGAGCCCTTGATTTCTTCCTGCATCCGGGTCGCAACGGTTCCGGGCGACAGCGACAGCGCGCGAATGCCCTTGTCGCGGTTTTCCTTGTCTGCCATGCGGGTCAGCATCAGCGCCCCGGCTTTGGAGGCGCAGTAGTGCGACCATGCCTCGACCGGGCCATGCGCGGCACCCGATCCGATGGTCAGGATCGTGCCGGCCCCTTGGTCCAGCATCACCGGCAAGGCGGCGCGCATGCCGTGAAAGACGCCCTTGAGGTTGATATCGATGACCGATCCCCAGTCATCCGGATTTGCGGTGGCCAGGTGCGAGATCGGTTCGATCACGCCGGCGTTGTTGACCACGATATCGAGCCGGCCAAAGGCGGTCAGGCAGTTTTTCACCGCCTGCTCCATTTCCCAGTAGCGCGAGATGTCGCAGGGTATGGCGACGGCCTTGGGTCCGATTTCTCCGGCCAGTTCGGCCGTGGCGTCGGCGCTGCGGGCGACAAGGGCGACATTGGCCCCGGCCTTTGCGAATTCCCGCGCGGACGCGGCGCCGATACCGCGGCTTGCGCCGGTGATCAGGACGGTCTTGCCGGACAGGTCCATGCGCTGCTCCTTTCCGTGATTTGCGACTTTGGTAAAGCCTGTGTTGGGCAGGGTCCAGCCCCTTGACCGCGCCGCGTCCCCGGCAGATGCTGGAGCGATTGATTAGGGAACTCGAGAGGGATCATTCATGACTCGTTTGTTGAAACTGACAGGCAGCACCGCCGGCCTTGCGCTGTCACTGGCCGGACCGCTGCAGGCCGATGTGACGGCGCAGCAGGTCTGGGACGATCTGTCAGGATATATGCAGGGCTTTGGCTATGCGGTCACCGCCACCCAGACGCCCAACGGCGACGGGCTGACCGTGTCGGACGTGACCATGTCGATGGACATGCCCGATGAAAGCGGAACCTTTGCCTTTTCGATGTCAGAAGTCACGCTGGCGAACCAGGGTGACGGCACTGTTCAGGTCACCTTTCCGACCTCGATGCCCATCACATTCTCGGTGCGGGAAGAGGAAGATATCGATGTGCGCATCGATTATGAACATGAAGGGCTGAACATGATCGTGTCCGGCGATCCGGACGATCTGGTCTATGATTACACCGCCGATACGCTCAAGTTGACGCTGGCAGAGCTGGTCGTGGACGGCGAAACCATCCCCCGCGAAGGCGCCCGCGCGGTCATCTCCATGAGCGATGCCAAGGGCCGGTCGACCTCCAGCATTGGTGATCTTCGCGAGATGGAGCAGACGATGTCCGTCACCGGTGCCAGCTACGACGTGGCGTTCAGCGATCCGGATGGCGAAACCTCGGGCTTTTTCAAGGGCAGCATGGCCAACCTGACCTTCGAAGGCACCAGTGCCCTGCCTTTGGAATTCGATGCCAACGACATGGCCAGCATGATGGCCGCGGGCATGAGCGGCGACGGAGAGTTCCGCTATGAGAACGGCCAGACCGAATTCGCGGCCACCGAAGAGGGCAACACGACGACCGGCACGTTCAGTTCTGCCTCTGCCGTTCTTGGTGTCGGGCTGTCGGAAAATTCGCTGTCCTACGACCTGGGCAACACCGATCTGTCGGTCAGCATCACCAGCCCGGACATGCCTTTTCCCATCGACGCCAAGATGGAACGGACCGCGTTCAACCTGATGATCCCGGTCACCGCGTCCGAGGAGCCGCAGGACATGGCGCTCGGTCTGACGCTGGGCGGGTTCACCATGTCCGAAATGCTCTGGAGCATTTTTGACAGCGGTGCGCAGCTGCCCCGCGATCCGGCAACCGTGTCCGCCAACCTGACCGGACAGGTCACCCCCTTCGTCGATTTCTTTGACGCCGAGCAGATGGCCGAACTGGAAAGCAGCGGGGCGGTGCCCGGAGAACTGAATGCGCTGAACCTGACCGATCTCGAGGTCTCTGCCGCCGGGGCGCGGCTGACGGGCGAGGGGTCGTTCACCTTTGACAACAGCGATCTTGAGACCTTTGACGGCATGCCGAAGCCGACCGGTTCGGTGGACCTGCAACTGACCGGCGCGAATGCGCTGATCGACCGTTTGATCGCCATGGGCCTTCTGGCCGAAGAAGACGCGATGGGCGCGCGCATGATGATGAGCATGTTCACCGTGCCCGCGGGCGATGACGAACTGAACTCCACCATCGAGGTCAACGAACAGGGTCACGTCCTGGCCAACGGCCAGCGTATTCGCTGATCCTGCCCGGTCGGCGCACGGCGATCCGCTCCGCGCCGGTCCGAAATGCCGCAGCCAGCGGCAGTTTCAAAGCGGCCGGACCGGGGTGACACCGGCCCGGCGCGCTTTTATAAGGCGCGCGAATTGACCCTTTACTGAACAGGAGCGTCCTGATGACGATTCAGGTTTTCGGCCACAAATCCCCCGACACCGACAGCACCGGCAGCCCGATCATCTGGGCGTGGTACCTGTCCGAAATCAAGGGCACCCCCGCCGAGGCCGTGCTCCTGGGCGAGCCCAACACCGAGGCAAAATTCATGCTGGACCACTGGGGTCTGACCATGCCCCGCGTGCTGGGCCGTCTTGAAGACGGCGCGCCGGTGGTGATCGTCGATACCAACAACCCTGCCGAGCTGCCCGACAACATCAACAGCGCCGACATTCAGGGCATCATCGACCATCACAAGCTGGTCGGCGGCCTGGAAACCAAGGGGCCGATCGACATCCGCATCGAACCGCTGGCCTGCACCGCAACCATAATGTGGAAGATGATCGGAGATGATCTGGCTCAGGCCCCCAAGGCCGTCAAGGGCGCGATGCTGACCTGCATCCTGTCCGACACGCTGGAATTCCGTTCGCCCACCACGACGCAGGAGGACAAGGCCGTGGCGCATGCGCTGGCCAAGGATCTGGGCGTCGATATCGAAAGCTATGCCGCCGAGATGTTCGCCGCGAAATCCGACGTGTCGGAATTTTCGGACGCCGAACTGCTGCGGATGGATTCCAAGGAATACACCGTCGACGGAAAGGACTTCCGCGTTTCGGTTCTGGAAACCACCGCGCCCAAGACGGTGCTGGACCGCAAGGACAGCCTGATGGCGTCGATGGAAGAGGTGGCCAAGGAAGACGGCGCCGACCAGGTGCTGCTTTTCGTGGTCGACATCCTCAAGGAAGAAGCGACGCTGCTGGTCCCCAACGATCTGGTCAAGACCGTGGCCGAAAAGAGTTTTGGCGCCGTGGTCGAAGGCGACATCGTGGTTCTGCCCGGCGTCATGAGCCGCAAGAAGCAGATCATCCCGAACCTCAAGGTCTGATCGACCTGCGTTCGGACGCCAGACAAGGGGTCGCGGATGCGGCCCCTTTTTGCTTTCCGGTGGCACGCCGCTCGCGGGCAGGCCATAAGAGCCCCGACCCAGCACAAGATCGAGGACGCCAGACGTGACCCAGCTCATTCAATCGCTCTCCGACATCTCGGACCGGTACGACGCGCTTTTCGTCGATCTTTGGGGCTGCGTGCATGACGGCGTGCAGGCCATCCCGTCCGCGGTCGCGGCGCTGCAGGCCTACCGCGCCAAGGGTGGCGCGGTGGTGCTGGTCACCAATTCGCCGCAGCCGCGCGGCAATGTCGAAAAACAGTTGCAGAAATTCGGCGTCGCCGAAGACGCCTGGGACACCATCGCCACCAGCGGCGACGCGGCGCGGGCGGCGATGTTCACCGGCGCGGTGGGGCAAAAGGTCTGGTTCATCGGCCAGCCGCACGATCAGGGGTTCTTTGAGCCGCTGAAGGTAGTGAAAGATCCGCTCGAGATCGAGCAGGTGCCGCTGGACGAGGCTGATGGTATCGTCTGCTGCGGTCCCGAGGATCCGCATGCGGATCCGTCGGTGCTGCGCACGCAGTTCCTGCTGGCCAAGCAGCGCGGTCTGAAACTGCTCTGCGCCAACCCGGATATCGTTGTCGATCGCGGCGATGTGCGGGAATGGTGCGCCGGGGCGCTGGCGCGCCTTTATACCGAAATGGGGGGGACCAGCCTTTACTTCGGCAAGCCGCATCCGCCGATCTACGATCTGGCCCGGCGACGGTTGACGGCGATGGGCCGCGACGTGGGCGGCGAAGGCATCCTCGCGATCGGCGACGGCATCCACACTGATGTCGCAGGTGCGATGGGGGAGGATATCGATTCGCTCTTCATCACCGGGGGTCTTGCGGCCGAGGAAACGCGCACGACCGACCAGCCGGACCCAGCGGCGCTTGACGCCTATCTGGCCCGCGAAGGGCGGGATCCGTCTTTCACCATCGGTTTCCTGCGCTGACACCAGCGCCACCAGGCCTCGGCCAGCCGGACAGAGATCAGGCGCGGCGGCGGCCTATGGCGCGGAAGTTCTGCGCCGGGTGGCGGGGCAAGCAACCCCAGCGCCAGGCGTTCGGGATCGGGCAGACGTCGGGGCATGTGGCGTGTCCTTGGTGATTTTTCGCAGACTGCGCGATGGCCCCTGACAGCGGATGTCAGGGGCCTGTGCTAGACTGGCAGGACCCGACAGGAGCCCCGCATCATGCCTCGAACCAGTCGCCTTTTCGAAGTGATCCAGACCCTGCGCGGCGCGACCCGGCCGCTGACCGCCGAGGATCTGGCCGCAAGCCTCGAAGTGTCGGTGCGCACGATCTATCGCGATATGGCCAGCCTGCAGGCGATGCGCGTGCCGGTCGAGGGGGAGCCTGGACTGGGCTACGTCATGCGCCGCGGCTATGACCTGCCACCGCTCAATTTCGACACCGAAGAGATCGAGGCGCTGCGAGTCGGGCTGGCGATGCTGGCGCGCACGGGGGACACGGCGCTGGAACGCGCGGCGCGGCGGGTGGTGGACAAGGTCGATGCGCTGCACGGGCCGTCGGACTGGCTGGTTGTGGCCCCTTGGGGCGCGCCGCGTGACGATCCGGCGCTGGGGTGCGTGTCAAAGGCGCTCTTGCGCGATGCCATTCGCGCCGAAACCAAGCTCGAGTTGATCTATGTGAACGGCGACGGGCTGTGGTCGCGTCGCGTGGTGCGGCCCATCGCGGTGAATTATCATATCGAATGCGTGATGCTGGCGGCCTGGTGCGAATTACGGTCGGGGTTTCGGCATTTCCGCTGTGACCGGATCGAACGCTGCGCCGTGCTGGCAGAGCGATTCGTCGGCCAGGGCGAAACCCTGCGCAGCCTCTGGTGGGATCGGGAAGGCCGCGGGTCCCTGGCCAAAGCAGGGGGTCCCCTGCGGCATAATGGCGTCAATGGGCGCAAATAGGGGGCACGCCGAAGGTATTGCTTGATTTTCTGCGGCCGCAAAGTAATAAAGTTGCTTGAAGCGGGGCGTTCCTCGTCTATTTGTTACCGGGCCGATGATCATGGAGGCTGAGATGTTCGACAACCTGCCGCGCGGAACCATCTGCATCGAGGATATCGAGATGGGCATGACCCGCCACCTGCGCAAAGAGGTGACGGATCGCGACATCGAGCTTTTCGCGGAGGTGTCGACCGACCGCAATCCGGTGCACCTGGACGACGACTATGCCCAGGACACGATTTTCGAAGGCCGCATCGCGCATGGCATGCTGACCGCCGGGCTGATTTCCGCCGTGATCGGCGAACAGCTGCCCGGGCACGGCACGGTCTACATGGGCCAGACGCTGAAATTCCTCGCCCCCGTGCGCCCCGGCGACATGGTCTATGCCGAGGTCAAGGTGGTCGATATCGACATGGCCAAACGGCGGGTGAAGCTGGATTGCCACTGCGCGGTGGATGGAAAAAAGGTCCTGATTGGCGAGGCGGTGGTGCTCGCCCCCTCCAGAAAGTTCGACTAGGCACGATTGGGCGCAATCGCGCCTCGCAGGACAGAGCGGAAAGGCCTTGGTTTTACTGCAGAGGCCTGTGACGCTCCGCTATCGCGGTGGCCCTTTCTTGAGTCCTGACAGCCGGAGTGGGGCCAGCCCCACACCCCGAGGTATTTTTGAACCAGAGAAGCCAGGGGCGTTCTTGTACCTGCCTGCCCTTGGCGCTAACGCTGCGTGCCATGAGGATCATTCGCGATTACCGATATGTCGAGGCGCAGGATCGCGGGGCGAGTGCGGCCATCGGCAATTTCGACGGTGTGCATGTTGGCCACCGGGCGGTGATCGACATGGCCCGCAGCACCATGCCCGACGCGCCGCTGGGCGTGATGACCTTCGAGCCGCATCCGCGCCAGTATTTCGCCCCTGACGCACCGCCATTCCGGCTGATGGGTCGCGAGGCGCGGGCGTCGCGGCTGGCCAAGATCGGGGTCGAGCGGCTCTATGAATTGCCTTTCAACAGCGCGCTTGCGGCGCTGACGCCGGAGCAGTTCGCGGCGCGGGTGATTTCCAACGGGCTGGGCTTGCGCCATGTCGTGGTGGGCGCGGATTTCTGTTTCGGCAAGGGCCGGGCGGGCACGGTGACGGACCTTCAGGCCTTTGGGCAGAAGCTTGGCTTCGGTGTCACGGTGGCCGAGCTGGTCGAAGGGCCCGGCGGGCGGGTCAGCTCGACCTCGATCCGCGCGGCGCTGAGCGAGGGGCGGCCCCGGGATGCGGCGGCGCAGCTGGGCCATTGGCACCGGATCGAGGGCGAGGTGATCGGCGGCGAACAGCGCGGGCGCGAGTTGGGCTATCCCACCGCCAACATGTCCATCGACGGGCTGCATCCGCCGCGCCATGGCGTCTATGCGGTGCTGGTCGACGTGGTGGACGGACCGCACCGGGGCACGTACCAGGGGGCTGCCAGCATCGGCGTGCGGCCCATGTTCGGCGAGAACCAGGCCAATCTCGAAACGTTTCTGTTCGACTTCCAGGGTGATCTTTACGGCGCCACCCTGTCGGTCGCGCTGGTCGACTTCCTGCGCCCGGAAGAGAAATTCGACGGGCTGGAGGCGCTGATCGCGCAGATGGCGCAGGATTGCGCCCAGGCCCGCCGCATTCTGGAGGCTTTATGACCGATCCCATCGACCGGTCTGGACTGGCGCCGCGGTTCTGGGAACGCAAGCCGCTGACCAAGCTGACGCCCGCCGAATGGGAAGCGCTGTGCGACGGCTGCGGGAAATGCTGCCTCAACAAGCTTGAGGATGAGGACACCGGCCATGTGGAGCTTACCCGGGTCGCTTGCCGTCTTTTCGACGATACAACCTGCCGCTGCGCGCAATACGAGGTGCGGCACCAGTTCGTGCCGGAATGCATCGTGCTCAAGCCCGGCAATATCGACGATCACGCCTACTGGATGCCCGCGACCTGTGCCTACCGCCTGTTGTGGGAGGGCAAGCCGCTTTACGACTGGCATCCGCTGATCTCGGGCACGCCGGAGACGGTGCATGCCGCGGGCGTGTCGATGCGGCACCGCACCGTCGCGGAATTCGAGGTCGACGAGGACGACTGGGAAGACCACATTATCGACGAACCTGTTTAAAGGACCCGCCATGCAGTTTGCCTCTGACAACGGCGGCCCCGCGCCGCGTGCCGTTTTGGAAGCGCTGGCCGAGGCCAATACCGGCTACGCCCCGGCCTACGGTACCGACCCTCTGTCGCAGGAGGTGGAAGAACGGCTTCGCGCGCTTTTCGAGGCACCCGAGGCGGCTGTGCATCTGGTGGCGACGGGCACGGCAGCCAATGCGCTGGCGCTGTCGACCCTGTGCCAGCCTTACCAGACCGTCTTTTGTTCGCCGCAGGCGCATATCCACATGGACGAATGTAACGCGCCGGAATTCTATACCGGCGGGGCCAAGCTGACACTGGTCCCCGGGGACGACCGGATGACGGCAGAGGCGCTGCGCGCGGTGATCCTGGGTGAAGAGGGGCGCGGGGTGCACGGGCCCAAGCGCGGCCCGGTGTCGATCACGCAGGTGACGGAATATGGCAACGTCTACACGCTGGAGGCGCTGCGGGCGCTGGCGGACGTGGCACGGGACCATGGCCTGCCGGTGCATCTGGACGGCGCACGGTTCGCCAATGCCTGCGTCGCGCTGGGCTGCACGCCGGCCGAGATGACCTGGAAGGCGGGCGTGAATGTCGCGGTCTTCGGCGGGACCAAGAATGGCCTGCTGGGGGTCGAGGCGGTGATCTTTTTCGATCCCGCGCAGGCCGAGGCTTTTGCTCATCGGCGCAAGCGCGGCGGGCATCTTTTTTCCAAGCATCGCTACTTGGCGGCGCAGATGGCGGCCTACCTGCGTGACGATCTGTGGCGCGATCTGGCGGGGCGGGCGAATGCGCGCTGTGCGGAACTGGCCGCCGGGCTGGATGGTATCGCGGAGATACGCAACGAGGCGCAGGCCAACATGCTGTTTGCCGCCTTGCCGCGCGCGCTGCACCGGCGGCTGATGGCCGAAGGCGCGGCCTACCATATCTGGGAGGGGACGCTTGAGGGCGACGACCCGGCTGAGATGCTGACCGCGCGGTTTGTCTGCGACTGGGCGCTGGACGCGGCAGAGTTGCAGAGGTTCGTGGATCTGGTGCGCGCCGGGGCGTAGCCGGATGGTGGGTTGAAAACCCGCCCTACGCCTGTGGCCGTGGTCAGTTCATCTGGAAATGAAGCTCGTAGCTGCCATCCTGGAAGGCGCCGAAGAGATCGGGAATGTCAGGGTGATCCACCGGTTCGCCGGAATAGTCGGCGACGAGGTTCTGTTCGGAGACGTAGGCCACGTAGAAGCTCTGATCGTTTTCCGCCAGCAGGTGATAGAACGGCTGCTCCTTTGACGGGCGGCTGTCTTCGGGAATGGCCTCGTACCATTCCTCGGTATTGCTGAATTCGGGGTCGACGTCGAAGACCACGCCGCGAAACGGATGTTTGCGGTGACGGACGACCTGGCCCAGGTGATATTTCGCGCGCTGGCTGTGCATATTCATCATGTTTGACCTACAGACCGGTTTTAGACCTTTCAATGACCGTTTGTCCAACTTTTGGACACATTTTCGGGGAAACACTCTGTGAACGCCCTTGGCACAGTTAACGTCTGTGCCGCCCGCCCCTGCGCGGGATGTCCGCGCGAGTCCCGCCTGGCGGCGCAAATGTGATTTCCCCGCCGTCCTGAATGAGGTAGAGTGAACAAAACAAAAAACGAGCGAGAGGCAGATGAGCAGAACTCTTCGCGCATTGATAATCGTGCTGTTAACGGCGTCTTGTGGCGGTGGCGGAAACTATTCCGCTCCCCGGGAACTGGACAACGCCTGTGCGATTCTCAGAGAGCGCCCGCATTACACCCGCGCGTTCCGCGCGGCTGAACGAAAATGGGGCGTGCCTATGCACGTCCAGATGGCCACGATCTACCAGGAAAGCAAATTCGTCGGTAACGCGCGCACACCGTTCCGCTACACGCTGGGGGTGATTCCCATGGGGCGGCAAAGTTCGGCCTTTGGCTATTCCCAGGCGCTGGACGGCACTTGGGACGAATATCTGGCCGAGACCGGCAATCGCCGTGCCAAGCGTGACGATATCCGCGACGCCACCGATTTCATGGGCTGGTACATGGCCCAGTCGAATCGGTCGCTGGGCTTGTCGATGCGCGACGCGCGCAACCATTACCTTGCCTATCACGAGGGGCGCACCGGCTACCGGCGCGGCAGCTACAACAGCAAGGCGTGGCTGGTCCGCGTCGCCGGAGAGGTCGACACCCGCGCCGCCCTTTACGAGGCCCAGCTGGCCTCGTGCCGCGCGGCGCGCTGACCTGACGGATCCGCCCGGCCTTACTGCCGGGCGATTTCGCCGCGGATGTCATACATCCGGTTGCTGATCGATCCGCGTTCAAGCCCGCCCAGAACCACCGTGGTCTGGCCGCCGTTGTTGTCGGTGATGATCCACTGCCGCAGTTCGACGGGGTTGTCGGTGAACTTCAGCTGAATGTTGCCGTATTCCGGCCGCTTGGGATCCTGCGCGGTGACCGTGGTCGCCGTGCCGTCATAGCCGTGCCCCTGCACCATGCCCGCCTGGCTCAGGTTGACGTTGCGCGCCAGGATGATGCTGAGCGGCGTCTGGCTGAGCGGGTAGCTTTCCGGCGGGCCGCCCAGTTTCTTGTCAAAGATCGCAACCTGGCCCGAATTCACCAGCACCAGCGCCTTTTCCGGCGGGTTGTATTCAAACCGCGCCTTGCCGGGGCGCGTGATGTAGACGGTGCCGGTGCTGATCGTGCCATCGCCGTTGATCTGGGTGAAACTGCCCTTGGCCGACTGAAGCTTGTTCAGATAGCCGGAGATTTCGTTCAGCGACAGCTTGTCCGCCAGTGCGGGCAGGGCGGTCGCGATGCTGAGCGCGGCGGCGGTCAGAAGGGTGGCAAAGCGCATGGTCTGGGTCCTGTCTGCTCGGATACGTGATACCTATATGGGCGCGATGCGCCCGATATGCGATATCAACGCGGTGTCATGGCATTAATGTTCCCGCATGCCGCGCTGCAACCCCACGTCAGACCGCCGGACGGCGCGAAACCGCCCTCATCGGCTGCTGTCGTGTGTCTTGCCCCGCCTTACGGCGGGGCAGGGGGGTCTGATCAATGCTGTTCGGGCACCAGGATTTCGCGTTTGCCCACATGGTTGGCCGCCGACACGACGCCTTCGTCCTCCATCTGCTCGACCAGGCGCGCGGCCTTGTTGTAACCGATGGCCAGCTTGCGCTGGATGTAGGAGGTGGAGCACTTGCGGTCCTTGATCACGATGGCCACCGCCTGATCGTAAAGCGCATCTTCGCCATCGGTGTTTCCGCCCAGACCCAGAACCGCGTCGATGTCCGCCTCGCGGTCCTCTTCGGGCCCTTCGACCACGCCGCCGACATAGTCGGGCGGGCCGAAAGCCTTGAGGTGGTTGACGATCTCTTCGACCTCTTCATCGCTGACGAACGGCCCGTGGCAGCGGGTGATCTTGGCCCCGCCCGCCATGTAAAGCATGTCGCCCATACCCAAGAGCTGTTCGGCCCCCATTTCGCCCAGGATCGTGCGGCTGTCGATCTTCGAGGTTACTTGAAAGCTGATCCGGGTGGGGAAGTTCGCCTTGATCGTGCCGGTGATGACGTCCACGGACGGGCGTTGCGTGGCCATGATCAGGTGGATTCCGCTCGCCCGGGCCATTTGCGCCAGGCGCTGGATGCAGGCCTCGATCTCCTTGCCCGCGACCATCATCAGGTCGGCCATCTCGTCCACGATGACGACGATATAGGGCATTTTCCGCGGTTCGAACTCTTCGGTTTCGAATACCGGCTCTCCGGTATCGTCGTCGAACCCGGTCTGCACCGTGCGGCTGAACATCTCGCCCTTCGACAGGGCATCGGCCACGCGGCCGTTGTAGCCGTCGATGTTGCGCACGCCCATCTTGGACATCTTGCGATACCGCTCTTCCATCTCGCCCACGACCCATTTGAGCGCCACAACCGCCTTTTTCGGGTCGGTCACGACGGGCGACAGCAGATGCGGGATGCCGTCATAAACGGAAAGTTCCAGCATCTTCGGGTCGATCATCACCAGCCGCAGATCGTCCGGCGTGAGCTTGTAAAGCAGGCTCAGGATCATCGTGTTGATGGCCACGGACTTGCCCGAACCGGTGGTGCCGGCGATCAGCAGGTGCGGCATCTTCGCGAGGTTCGCGACGATCGGGTCGCCGCCGATATCCTTGCCAAGCGCGAGCGGCAGTTTCTGGTTGCCGTCGCCAAAGTCGCGGGTCGACAGGATTTCGCGGAAACCCACCATTTCGCGGTTGTCGTTGGGCAGTTCGATGCCGATGACGCTGCGCCCCGGAACGGTGGACACGCGGGCCGACAGGGCCGACATCGACCGCGCGATGTCGTCGGCCAGACCGATCACGCGGCTGGCCTTGAGGCCCGGCGCCGGTTCCAGTTCGTACATGGTGACGACGGGGCCGGGACGGACGCTGACGATCTCGCCCTTGACACCATAGTCGTCCAGCACCGATTCCAGCATCCGGGCGTTCTCCTCGAGCGCCTCGTCGCTCAGGTGATGGCGGGTGATGGTGTCGGGGTTCATCAGAAGGTTGAGCGGCGGCAGTTCGAATTCGGCGGAATTGTCGTCGAATTTCAGGCTGGGCTGTGCCTCGGCCTTGGCGCGGCGCGACACGGGTGCGGCTTTGCGCACCGGCTGCTGCACGACCTTCTTAAGTTCGGCCACCGGAATTGTCGGCTTATGGGCGTGATCGGCGACGTAGGACTGCACGTCGTAGCCGTCGTCCTCCGCATCGATTGCGGGATCGACCAGCAGGTCGGCCTCGTCTTCCTCCGCATAGGCCGGGGCAGGGGGGACGGGGGCCGCAGCGGCAAGCGTCGCCGCGCTCACGCCGACAGCATGGCGCGCGGTAAGCGGCGGTTCGGGCGGCAGCGCCGCGCCTGCCGTGTGCACGATCAGCGGATCCGGGCGGCGGCCGCGGCCCTTGGTCAGCGGGGCCACCTCTTCGACGGGCGGTTCGGGCTGGCGGATCCGCGACTTGATCACATCGGCGATCTTGGCGCGGATGCGGTCGTCGCCGGGCATGTCGGCCTCGCCTTCAAAGGTCGCAGGCTCCACCAACTCCGGTTCGGGCATGTTTTCGGGGCGCTTGATCAGCTGCGGCATCCGGGCAAGGAAACTTTGCTTTTCCACCGGCGCGGCGGCCTCGTGGGCGGCGGGCATGGCGGTTGCGGCCCGGCGGCGCGGGGCATTGGGCACCGGCACCGCCTCTTGTGCGGCGGCCCAGGCGGCGGCCTCTGCGGCCTCTTGCCGACGGCGTTCGCGCCGGGCGCTGTTGGCGGCCTGCATCGACTGCGCCGCCTGCACCGCACCGGACGCCCCGCGCCCCAGCAGCGACAGAAGCGTGGCATAGACCATCACCGTGCTCAGCACGAGAAAGCGCGAGATCGCGCGCAGTTCGGCCCGGGTAAAGCCCAGCACAAAGGCCCCGAGCGCCGCGATGGCGACGCCCAGAACCAGCATCGCCAGCTTGAGCCCGAGGCTGGCTCCCATCGGCAGCAGGTTCAGAAGCGATCCCATCATCATATCGCCGAAAAGCCCGCCCAGCCCGAAGGAATGGCTCCAGCTTGCATCGACGGTCTGACCGGCGGCGTAGACCGCCGAGAGCGCCACCCAGATCGGCGCGAAGATCAGGCAGGACAGCGCGCGGTCATCGCCCTGGTGGATCACCATGCGCACGCCCCAGACGATCGGCACGAGCGCCAGGCCCCAGCTGCCCAGCCCCACGATCATGAAGAGCGGCGCCGCGATCGACGCGCCCAGGCGGCCCATCCAGTTCTGCACCGGCGCATCCGTGGCCGACAGCCAGCTTGGGTCGTCGGGCGTGTAGGATGCGATCATCGCCGCGGCCATCAGCCCCAGCACGACAAGGGCAAGGCCCGCAAGCTCCTTGCCGCGCTTTTCGATCGCGGCCTGCATGTTGCTGTCGAAAAGGGGATCGCGCCCCCGTGCCTGATAAGCCATCTGGTCCTCGCCTCGTTTCTTCTTATGCGTACAGACAGTCGCGGAGGGTGCTGAGCCCGCGCTGCGTTTCATCTTTGGGGGCCACAAGGGCGACCCGGATATAGGATTTGCCGGGGTTTCCGGCTTCGGTTTCGCGCGACAGGTAGGCGCCGGGCAGGACCCGGACGCCGGTTTCCGTCCAGAGCCGCAGCGCCGCCGCTTCGCCATCCTCGACCGGCAGCCAGAGGAAGAAGCCGGCCTGCGGCGGTCGGTAGCCCGGCACGTTGCCCAGGATGCGGTCGGCCATGTCGAACTTTTCGACGTAAAGCGCGCGGTTCTCGGTCACATGCGCCTCGTCCGCCCAGACCTTTTCCGCGACGCGCTGCAACGGCAGCGGCAGCGGCGCGCCCGCATAGCTGCGCAGCTGGCGGATGCGGCGCAGGCTTTCGGGCCCGCCCGCGACAAAGCCCGAGCGCAGGCCCGGCAGGTTCGACCGCTTGGAAAGCGAATGAAAGATCAGCACCCGTTCGGGATCGGCCCCCATGTCGCGGGCGACCTGCAACGCGCCCACGGGCGGCGTGTCGCGGTAGATCTCGGAATAACATTCGTCGGCGAAGATCTGGAAATCGTGCTTTTCGGCCAGCGCGATCAGCGCCTCCCAGTAGTCGCGGCTGGCGACCGCGCCCTGCGGGTTGGCCGGAGAGCAGATGTAGGCGATGGCGGTCCGGTCGAGCGTGGCGGCCGGAAGGCTGGCGTAATCGGGCAGATGACCGGTGTCCTCGGTCGCGGGCACGAAGACCGGTTCGGCGCCGACGGAGGCGGCGGCCACCGCATAGACCTGGTAGAACGGGTTCGGGGTCAGAACCACCGGTCGCTGGCCGTCCTTCGCCTCGGAGCAAAGCGCCATCGCGGCGTTGTAAAGCCCTTCGCGGGTGCCGTTCAGCGCCATGATCTGATCGACCGGCTGGGTCACGCCATAGCGGCGGTGCAGCCAGTCGGCGATGGCCTGCAACAGCTCGGGCGTGCCGTCGTTCGGCGGATAGCGCCCGAAGTCCTGGGCGTTCTGCGCGATGATGTCGGTGATCCAGGCCGGAAAAGCATGTTTCGGCTCACCGATCGTCATATGCGTGACAGGGCCGCCCGGTGCATGGGCGTCCAAAAGGCTCCGCAAGCGCGGAAACGCATAGGCCGGTAGGTTCGAAAACCGCTCGGGGAACATATTCAACTGCCTCAGAATGCGGGATCCTGGCTGCCCCGCTTTTTGTCAGGATACGCAAAGGGGCGGCAGGCGTCCAGAAAAAGGCTTTGGTATCGGGGACCTGTGGCAGGAAAATCGCATTGGGGGTCGTTGCGCCGCGGGATCCGCGCGGCACGGATACGAGAGACGCTGTCTCTCGTGCTCTCTGAAGTATTTCCGGGCAGATGAAGGGGTCAGCCGGGCGCGGCGGCGATGGGGCGGGCCTCGATCAGGACGAAGGCCTGCGCCCAGGGATGATCATCGGTGAGGGTGACGTGAATGATCGCCTCGTGCCCCGGCGGGGTCATCTCGGCCAGACGCTCTGCCGCCCAGCCGGTGACCTGCATCACGGGCTGGCCGGTGGGCAGGTTGCTGACGGCCATATCCTTCCAGGAAATGCCCATGCGCAGCCCGGTGCCAAGCGCCTTGGAACAGGCCTCTTTCGCGGCCCAGCGTTTGGCGTAGGTGCCCGGCGTGTCGGCGCGCCGCTCGGCCTTGGCCTGTTCAATCTCCGTGAAGACCCGGTTGCGGAAGCGGTCGCCAAAGCGGTCGAGCGTGCCGGCGATGCGGTCGATATTCGCCAGATCGGTGCCGATCCCGAGGATCATCGCAGCGGCGACTCGCTGGCGCGGACGACGCCGGTCTGCTGGTTGATCGTCACCGTCAGGTCCAGGGGCGCGATGGCGTCGCCGGTCCAGAGGTTTGCAGGCACTTTCACCTGCAGCCCGCGCGCCGGATCGTAGGAGGCGACGGCCCCCGGCAGGTCCAGCCCGCCGAACCCAAGCGCATCGTCGCGCGAGACAAGCGCGCAGATCAGCCCCGGGTCTTCGGGGCTGGGCAGGGTCACCATCAGGTGCGAGGAACAGCACGCCGGTTCGGTGGTGTCGAGCCACATCAGCCGGATGTCACCGTTGGCGAAGGTGCGGATCGACTCCGCAGGCGGCATCATCAGGTTGTCGGCGCGCGCCTCGAAGCGGTTGCAGTCGCGCACGATTGCCGCCGGGGCCTGCGTGGCGAGCAGCACCGCAAGCGCCGTGGTCACGGATGCCCGCCGCATCACGCCCGCGCCTCGTCCATCAGCCGACGCATTTCGCCGATTGCAGGCTGCAACCCGCGAAAGATCGCCTCTCCGATGATGAAATGGCCGATGTTGAGTTCCATCACCTCGGGGAACTGTGCCACCGGTGTCACAGTGTCATAGGTCAGGCCGTGACCCGCATGCACCTCAAGCCCCAGTTCATGGGCCATGATTGACATGGCGCGCATCTTCTCAAGCTCTTCATCTCGCTCGGAAAATTTGCCTTCGGCATGGAAATCGCAATAGGCGCCGGTGTGCAGTTCGATCACCTCGGCCCCGATGCGGTGCGCGGCCTCGATCTGGCGCGGATCGGCGGCGATGAAGATCGACACGCGGCATCCGGCCTCGCGCAGGGGGGCGATGAAGTGCGCCAGCTTGTTTTCTTCGCGCGCGACCTCAAGCCCGCCTTCGGTTGTGCGTTCCTCGCGCTTTTCCGGCACGATGCAGACCGCGTGCGGCTTGTGACGCAGTGCGATTTTCTGCATCTCGTCCGTCGCCGCCATTTCAAAGTTGAGCGGCACCGACAGCACCTCCATCAGCCCGTCGATGTCGGCGTCGGAAATGTGGCGGCGATCTTCGCGCAGATGCGCGGTGATGCCGTCCGCGCCGGCCTCTTCGGCCAGCTTGGCGGCGCGCAGCGGGTCGGGATAGGCGCCGCCGCGGGCGTTGCGCACGGTGGCGACGTGGTCGATGTTGACGCCCAGGCGCAGGCGTCCTGCATAGGTGGTCATGGCCCCTCCGACAGCTGGATCAGCGGCAACCTAGTCCGACGCCGCCCCGCCGTCAGCCTGTTTTTTCTTTTTCTTCAACGCTGCCAGCTTGTCCTTGATCATGCCCTTGCGGCGGTTCTGATAGACGCGGATCAACGGCACCGACAGGTAATAGCAGATCAGCGCCGCGACGATGCCGGGGATGATGCCGCCCACGAGGTAGGGCCAGAACACCTCGTCATAGAATCGCGTGAGGTCGCGCCAGTCGACCGGCGATCCGGTGAAGAGCGCCCAGAAGTTGTCCGACAGATCGCGCCCCGCCTCGAAGAACTTGCGCCCGATCGAATCGTGCACGCCGTGCGGATGTTCGAGCCCCAGAAGCCAGTAGCCGGTTTTCATCGAAATGACGCCGATGGGCACATAGGTCAGCGGGTTGCCGAAGAACGTCGCCAGCAGCGACGCCAGGATATTGCCGCGCATGATCCAGGCCAGCAGGCCGGCGACGATGAAGTGCAGCCCGTAGAACGGCGTGAAGGTGGTGAACACCCCGGCAAAGATGCCGCGGGCGATCTTTTCCGGCGGGTCCGGCAGGCGGCGCAGGCGGTGTTTGACGTATTGCGCCGCGCGCACCCAGCCCCCGCGGGGCCAGAGCGCGTGCAGGACGATCTTCCAGAGCGGTCGATTGTCGCGACGCTTGAACACCAAGACGCTGTTTCCCTTCTGCTCCGCTACTCTGCCGCGGCCGGTGCGGTTGCCGACGCCAGGGCCGGATCGCGCCGACGCAGCACCGACGCCACATCGCTTTCCGCCTCGAGCGCCGAGATCACCGAATGCAGATGTTCCGCATCCCGCAGTTCGACATCCATCAAAAGCCGGTAGAAATCCGGCTTCCTGTCGACGAAATTAAGGTCAGAGATATTGGCCTTCTGCTCTCCGATCAACGTGCAAATCCGCCCAAGGACGCCCGCGTCGTTGCCGATGGTCAGATCGAGTGTCGCACAGTAGATCGCCGGGTGGTTGCCGCTGGCCCAGTGCAGATCGAGCCAACGCCCGGGCTGATCCTCGACCTCGGCCAGCGATGCGCAGTCGATGGTGTGCACGATGACCCCGCGCCCGCGCTGCGTCAGGCCCACGATCCGTTCGCCGGGCAAGGGCTGACAGCATTGCGCGCGGGTAAAGCCCTGCCCGTGCGTGAGACCGATGACCGCGCGGCTCAGGTCGATCTGATCCGTGGTTTTGGGCGCAAGATCGGGATAGACCGCCTGAACCACCTCTCGCGCCGTCAGCTCGGCGCTGCCCAGCCGTGCCAGAAGCGTGTCGGCATCTTCAAGCCGCAGGGTGCGGGCAGCGTTTTCCAGCGCCTTGTCGCTGGCCTTTTTGCCGACGTGTTCGAAGGCCGAGCGTGCGAGTTCGTGCCCCAGCTTGATGAAGCGTTCGCGGTTGGCCTCGCGCAGGGCGCGGCGGATGGCGGATTTCGCCTTTCCGGTGATCGCGATGTCGAGCCAGGTCGCCTGCGGCGTCTGGCCCTCGGCGGTGATGATCTCGACCGACTGGCCGTTCTTCATCCGGGTCCAGAGCGGCACCCGCAGCCCGTCGATCTTGGCGCCGACGCAGGCCGACCCGATGCGGGTGTGGATCGCATAGGCGAAATCCAGCGGCGTCGCCCCGCGCGGCAGTTTCACCACGTCGCCCTTGGGGGTGAAACAGAACACCTGGTCGGTGTACATCTCGAGCTTCACTGCCTCGAGGAAATCCTCGTGATCCTCTTCGGCGGTGAACTGTTCGGTCAACGACGAAATCCACTTGGCTGGATCGACGGCAAAGGGGTTTTCCGACCGCACCCCGTCGCGGTAGGACCAGTGCGCCGCCACCCCGGTTTCGGCGACATCGTGCATCTGGCGGGTGCGGATCTGCACCTCGACCCGCTTGCCGTCGCGTCCCGACACGGTGGTGTGGATGCTGCGATAGCCGTTGGACTTGGGCTGGCTGATGTAGTCCTTGAACCGCCCGGGCACGGACCGCCAGCGCTGGTGGATGGCCCCCAGCGCGCGGTAGCAGTCCATTTCCGTGCGGGTGATGACGCGGAAACCGTAGATGTCGGAAAGGCGGGAAAAGCCCATGTCCTTTTCCTGCATCTTGCGCCAGATCGAATAGGGTTTCTTGGCGCGGCCAAAGACCTCGGCCTCGATCCCGACCTTGTCGAGTTCGTGGCGCATGTCGCTGGTGATGCGGTGGATGACGTCGCCGGCTTCCTTCTGCAAGGTGATGAAGCGACGGATGATGCTGGCGCGGCCTTCGGGGTTGAGAACGCGAAAGGCCAGATCCTCGAGCTCTTCGCGCATCCACTGCATGCCCATGCGGCCTGCGAGCGGCGCATAGATATCCATCGTCTCGCGTGCCTTTTGCACCTGCTTTTCATGCCGCATCGCCTTGATGGTGCGCATGTTGTGCAGGCGGTCAGCCAGCTTGACCAGAATGACCCGCAGGTCCTTGGACATGGCCATGAAAAGCTTGCGGAAATTCTCGGCCTGCTTGGTTTCGGAGCTCGACAGCTGTAGGTTGGTCAACTTCGTCACACCGTCGACAAGATCGGCAACCTCGTCACCAAAGCGTTTGGCGATCGCGGCATAGGTCGATTTGGTGTCTTCGATGGTGTCGTGCAGCAGTGCGGTGATGATGGTGGCATCATCAAGCTGCTGTTCGGTCAGAATGGCGGCGACCGCGACGGGATGGGTAAAGTAGGGCTCGCCGGAATGGCGCAATTGCCCTTCGTGCATCTTCAGGCCGTAATCATAGGCGGCCCGAAGCAGCTTTTCGTTGGTCTTTGGGTTGTAGTTGCGAACTAGGGCAATCAGGTCGTCGGCCGCAATCATCATAGACGTCCTTGCCTGGCCCTGGCGCCGGGTGTCAGCCTTGCCCCTGCGCCTCCATCAGCGCGCGCAACAGTTTTTCTTCCGACATGTCGTCTTCGGCGGGCTTGTCGGGCTCGGCGCCCATCAGCAACGCCATGGCGTCGTCTTCGGGCTCGTCAACCTCGATCTGGGTCTGGTTCGATTCGATCAGCCGTTCGCGCAGTTCATCGGCGGACTGGGTTTCGTCCGCGATCTCGCGCAGCGACACGACCGGGTTCTTGTCGTTGTCACGGTCCACGGTGATCGCCGCACCCGCCGAGATTTCACGCGCGCGGTGCGCGGCGAGCATCACAAGCTCGAACCGGTTGGGGACTTTGTCAACGCAATCTTCTACCGTCACGCGGGCCATGGAACACTCCAGTATGTCGGGTCGCCGTCAGAAAGCGTTATCTAACGCGGGCAGGGTTCCAACACAAGCCGCTATTGCTGCAGGGGCACAACCTCTTGCCGCGCCTCTGGGGCGAGCGCGGCACACATCTGGACGACCGTGCTGTTCAGCACGGGATGGCGCCAGTCTGCCGCGATATCTGCCAGCGGCACAAGTACGAATGCGCGGTCCTGAAGGCGCGGGTGCGGCAGGATCATCCGGTCGGGCGCGCGGCGGCGCTGCTGGGCCGGATCAAGATGCCGCCACGACTCGAACGTCACAAGATCGGGGCAGATTGCCGGGCCCGCGGCGATCAGATCGAGGTCGAGACTGCGCATTCCCCAACGTTCTGTCCGCTCCCGGCCGAAACTTGCCTCAACGTCATGCAAGATTTTCAGGACGTCGGCGGGATTCAGCGCGCCAGACAGGGTCGCCGCGGCGTTCACGTAATCCGGACCGGCGCCCGGCGGAAAGCAAGGCGTTGAAAAAAAACGACTTACCCGCCTAAGTTGAAGCTGCGTCCGGCCGAGCGCAACAAGCGCGGCCGCCAGGGTTTGACCGGGGTTTCCCGCCGACGACCCCATGTTCGACCCCAGCGCCACCAAGAATTCTTGTCCGGTAAGTGGAATGTGACTATCCTTTTCCCACTGTATTACTTGAAGCCAATACGCTTTTACCTATTTTCCGACAAACTGAAACGGCGCCATTATTCAATCCACTCACGGGCCGGCCGTTTCAAATTATCGAAAGGACATTTTATGTTTTACAAGGACGAACGGCTGGCGCTGTTCATCGATGGCTCGAACCTTTACGCCGCTGCAAAGGCTTTGGGCTTCGACATCGACTACAAGCTGCTGCGCCAGGAATTCGTGCGCCGCGGCAAGATGCTGCGCGCGTTCTACTACACTGCCCTGCTCGAAAATGACGAGTATTCGCCGATTCGCCCGCTGGTGGACTGGCTGCACTACAACGGCTTCACCATGGTGACGAAGCCCGCGAAGGAATACACCGACAGCCAGGGCCGTCGGAAGGTCAAGGGCAACATGGACATCGAACTGACCGTCGATGCGATGGAGCTTGCCCCGCGGGTCGACCACATCGTGCTATTCTCGGGCGATGGCGATTTCCGTCCGCTGGTCGAATCGCTGCAGCGCCAGGGCGTGCGCGTGTCGGTCGTGTCGACCATCCGCAGCCAGCCGCCGATGATTGCCGACGAACTGCGCCGTCAGGCCGACAATTTCATCGAGCTCGATGAGCTCAAGGACGTGATCGGCCGTCCGCCGCGCGAAATGTCGAACGAACGGAACTTTGAGGTTGCCAGCAACGGCAACTAAGGGCGGTGGGCCTGCAGGTATGACGGGCCCGGTGTCATGATGGCAGAAGTGGCCGCGCTCGCAACGCTGTGTGCTACGGCGTTCGGCGCGGCGACTTTGCTTCCCTTCCAGTCCGAGATCGTGTTCGTCGCCTTGCAGCTGCGCGAGGCCGCGCCGTTGTGGCTGCTGGTGCTGGTGGCCAGCATCGGCAACACCGCGGGCGCCTGCGTGAACTACTGGATGGGCATGGGGGTGGAGCACTTTCGCGACAGCCGCTGGTTTCCCGTGTCCGATGGGCAGCTGGAAAAGGCACAAGGCTGGTACGCCCGCTGGGGCGTCTGGACGCTGTTGCTGAGCTGGGCGCCCTTCGGCGATGCCTTCACCGTCGTCGCGGGCATCATGCGCACACGTTTCTGGCTTTTCCTGACGCTCGTCAGCCTGGCCAAGACCGGCCGCTATATCGCGTTGGCCTGGGCCACGGCGGCGGTCTAGTTCGACGCGGCGCGGGCGTTGATGTCGTTGTGCATCTCGATCACCTGGGCGGGCCAGGTGCTTTTGATATAGGCCAGAATGTCCATGATTTCCGCCTGGCTCAGGATATCGCCATAGCCTGCCATGCGGGATTTGTAGGTGCCGCCGACCAGCGCCTCGGTGCCTTCGGTAACGATCCTGACCAGCAGGGCGTCAGGATGATGCCAGGTGTGGCCCGAGGTGTCATGCGGCGGCGCAGGCAGGTAGCCGTCGGCGTCGCGTACCTGCCAGTCGGGCTGCCCGGCAAGGTCGGCACCATGGCAGGCGGCGCAGTTTTCGGCATACAGCGTTTCGCCATTGGCCACGCGCGCCGGGTCGTCATAGGGCAAAAGCCCCTGCGCCAGAAGCGGGTGCGCGGTGAGCAGAAAGCCTGCGGCCAAAAGCGTCGATTTCATCGGACTGTCCTTTTCGGTTTTGCAGATATGTCCAGCCTTCCAGCAGGGGGCAGGCAATTCACAACGCTGTGACGGTCAAACCCTCTGGACCCGTTGGCGCGGTTTGCTTAGGTCTGGGGCAACAGGAGTGCGACATGACCAAGCCACCGCTGACCCTTTACCTGGCCGCACCGCGCGGCTTCTGCGCCGGTGTCGACCGGGCCATCAAGATTGTCGAGATGG
Source organism: Thalassococcus sp. BH17M4-6 (assembly GCF_049323015.1). Lineage (NCBI taxonomy): Bacteria > Pseudomonadati > Pseudomonadota > Alphaproteobacteria > Rhodobacterales > Roseobacteraceae > Thalassococcus > Thalassococcus sp. BH17M4-6. The sequence goes on along the minus strand of NZ_JBMPGU010000009.1, from coordinate 158,369 downwards.
CGCTGCAGAAATGGGGCGCGCCAGTCTATGTCCGCCACGAGATCGTGCACAACAAGTTCGTCGTGGACAACCTGCGCGACCAGGGCGCGGTGTTTGTCGAGGAACTGCACGAATGCCCCCCCGATCGCCCGGTGATCTTTTCCGCCCATGGCGTGCCCAAGGCCGTACCCGCAGAGGCCGAGCGGCGCGAGATGGTCTATGTCGATGCCACCTGCCCGCTGGTCAGCAAGGTGCATATCGAGGCCGCGCGCCATGCCGAAAACGGTTTGCAGATGGTGATGATCGGCCATGCCGGCCACCCTGAAACCGTGGGCACCATCGGCCAGCTGCCCGAAGGCGAGGTGCTGCTGGTCGAAACCGCGCAGGACGTGGCCACGCTCGATGTGCGCGACCCCGACCGGTTGGCCTTTGTCACCCAGACCACGCTGTCGGTCGATGACACGGCGGATATCGTCGCTGCCCTCAAGGCGCGGTTTCCGGCCATCGTCGGGCCGCACAAGGAAGACATCTGTTACGCCACCACCAACCGGCAGGAAGCAGTCAAGGCGATGGCCCCGCGCTGCGACGCGATGCTGGTGGTGGGCGCGCCCAATTCGTCGAATTCCCAGCGCCTGGTCGAGGTCGGCCGCCGCGCGGGCTGCGGCTATGCGCAGCTGGTCATGCGCGCCGACAACATCGACTGGCGGGCGCTTGAGGGGATCGCCTCGGTCGGCATCACCGCCGGGGCCAGCGCGCCCGAGGTCCTGATCGACGAGGTGATCGACGCCTTTCGCGACCGCTACGAGGTGACGGTGGAACTGGTCGAAACGGCGCAGGAAAACGTGGAATTCAAGGTGCCGCGCGTGCTTCGCGAACCGGCGTGATGCCGCAGCCGTTCGATCCGCAGGAGGTTCTGCGCCTGCCCTTGATGGCGACCCTGTGCACCCTGGCCGAAGACGGCGCGCCGCGCAGCGCCCCCTGCTGGTTCGCGTGGGAGGAGGCGGCGCTCTGGCTGCTATCGGATCGCGGCGCCAGCTCCGCCCGGCGCATCGCGGGGGACGCCCGCGTGTCGGTCGAGATCGTGGACTACGACAACCCCGCCGGACGCCTGCGCCATCTGGGCCTGCGCGGCACGGCCACGGTCGAGCCGATGGACCAGTCGCTCTTTCGCAGGCTCCTGACCCGCCACCTCGGCGCGCCCGAGACCTGGAACCCGTGGTTCATCGACAATGTCGCGCGGATCGACGCGCCGGACGGGCGCCTGATCCGGGTGGCCCCCGACAGCATCTTTACCAACGATGTCAGCTATTTTCGCACCGGGCCGGACCTTGCCTGACCGTGTGCGCCAACGCCTCTTGACCCCCCGGCCCGCTTTGCCCGACAAGGTGGGCACCCCAGATCGGAGCGCGAGATGATCAGCCTGCAATTCCTTCTGACCGCCCTGGTCGTCGTCGCGGCCCCCGGCACCGGCGTGATCTACACGCTGGCCATCGGGCTGGGGCAGGGCCGCTGGCCGTCGCTTGCGGCGGCGCTGGGCTGCACGATCGGCATCGTTCCGCACCTTGCGGCGGCCACGCTGGGGCTGGCGGCGGTGCTGCACACCTCGGCGGTGTTGTTCAACGTGGTGAAATTCGCGGGCGTGGCCTATCTTTTGTATCTCGCCTGGCAGGCGCTGCGCGACGGCGGCACGCTGGCGGTGAGCGCCGAGCGCAAGGCCGACAGCCCCTGGCGGATCGCCCGGCGCGGCGCGCTGATCAACATCCTCAACCCGAAACTGTCGATCTTCTTTCTGGCGCTGCTGCCGCCGTTTCTGTCGGGCAACCCGGACAGCGCAACGGCGGAAATGATCCTGCTGGGCGGGGTCTTCATGGTGCTGACCTTTGCGGTCTTCGTGCTTTACGGCCTTTTCGCCGCGCGCGCCCGTGACTGGCTGCTGTCGAGCGAGCGGGTGATGCGGTGGCTGAACCGGTCCTTCGCGGCGATCTTTGCCGCCCTCGCCGCACGCCTCGCGCTGGAGCGGGCCTGATGCCGGTGCCGCGTTCCGCGCTGATCCTGGGGCTGGCCGGGGTGATCCCCTTTGCCTGGGGTGCACTCACGCTGCTGGTTGATCCGCTGTCGGCCTTGGGGCAGAGCACCCTTGGCCCGCGCTTTATCGGGCCTTACGTGCAGCTGAGCTATGGTACGGTGATCCTGTCCTTCATGTCGGGCGTCCTCTGGGGCTTTGCCACAAAGGCGCAAGGCGCGCAGGCCGCCACAGGCTACGCGCTGTCGGTCATCCCGGCGCTTTGGGCGTTCTTCATGGTCGGGGGCGGGCCTGTCAGCGCAGGCATGAACCTGATCTTCGGCTTTCTGGGCCTGCTTGCGCTGGATTGGCAGTTCTGGCGCTGGGGGCTGGCGCCGCCCTGGTGGATGCATCTGCGGGGTCTGCTGACCGCGCTGGTTGTCGCCTGCCTCTCCGTGGGGGTGCTGCTGTGACGGATGCCGAAACGCTGCGCGTCTATGACCGGATGGCGCTGGATTATGACAAGATATCGTCTGCCGTCGGGCCGGATGACACGTTGCAGGCCTTCATCGCGGCGATGCCGCCGGGGGGCCGGGTGCTCGACCTCGGGTGCGGGCCGGGACGGTCGGCGATGTACATGGCGCGCGCCGGGCTGGTGGTGGATGCCACCGACGCCTCGGCCACGATGGTCGCGATGGCGCAGAAAATCCCGGGCGTGACGGCCTGGCAGGCCCGCTTTGACGATCTGGATGCCGAGGCGGCCTATGACGGTGTCTGGGCCAACTTCTGCCTGCTGCATGCCACGCGCGCCGAGGTGCCCCGCCATCTGCGCGCGATCCGCCGGGCGATCAAACCCGGTGGGGTGCTGCACGTGGGCGTCAAGGAGGGCGAGGGCGAGGCGCGCGACAGCCTGGGCCGCCGCTACACCTATTTCACCGTGCCCGAGATGGACCGGCTGATGCGCGAGGCGGGTTTCGTGCCCGGGCCCGCCACCCATGGCGCGGATGCCGGGCTTGATGGCGTGGTCGCCGCATTCTTTACCCTGAGCGGCACCGCCGATGGCTGAGCTTTTCGCCTATACCGACGGCGCCTGTTCGGGCAATCCCGGCCCCGGGGGCTGGGGCGTGCTGATGCTCGCCATGGACGGCGACACCGTGGTCAAGGAACGCGAGCTGAGCGGTGGGGAAGGCGAGACCACCAACAACCGGATGGAGCTTTTGGCCGCCATTCACGCGCTCGAGGCTCTGGGGCGTCCGTCGCGGATCACAGTCGTGACCGACAGCGCCTATGTGAAGAACGGGGTGACCGGGTGGATCCACGGCTGGAAGCGCAACGGCTGGAAAACCGCATCGAAAAAGTCGGTGAAGAACGTCGAGCTTTGGCAGCGGCTGGACGCGGCGCAGGCCCAGCATGACGTGATCTGGGAATGGGTCAAAGGCCACGCGGGCCACCCCGAAAACGAACGCGCGGATGAGTTGGCGCGCGCCGGGATGGCCCCGTTCAAGCCGAAGAAGTCCAAGGGCTAGGCGGCGCACAGACCGGGGTGACAGCGGCGCATTCCGGCGGTATGGCCCCGGCACCCGACCGCAGCGGAGCCGCGCCATGACCCTTTTCACCCTGCTCGACCATGCCTCGGTGCTGATTTTTGCCCTGACCGGCGCGCTGGTTGCCAGCCGCGCGCAGCTGGACGTCGTGGGGTTCCTGTTTTTCGCCTGCCTGACGGCGGTGGGGGGCGGCACGCTGCGCGACGTGTTACTGGACCGCAACCCGGTCTTCTGGATCGCCAATCCGGCCTATCTGGGCGTGGCGAGTGCCGCGGCGCTGGTGGTGTTCTTCACCGCCCACAGATTCGAAAGCCGCTACCGTGTGCTGCTGTGGCTCGATGCCTGTGCGCTGGCCGTGGCCGTGGCGGCGGGGTCGGGCGTGGCGCAGGCGCTGGGCCACCCCGCGCCGGTGGTGGTGGTCATGGGCATGATCACCGGCTGCATGGGCGGGCTGATGCGCGACGTGGTGTCGAACGAGGTGCCGCTGATCCTCAAGCAAGGCGAGCTTTATGTGACCTGCGCCTTTGCGGGCTCTGCCGCGACGGTCCTGGCCGCACAGGTGACGCCATCGCCGGGTTTGGCCGCCATTGGCTGTGCGCTCGTGACTTTTGGCCTGCGCGCGGGGTCGCTGGCATTCGGCTGGCGCCTGCCGGTCTACAAATCCCGTCCGCCGCGCTAGGCGCTATTGCAGATCGGCAAAGGCGCTTTGCAGCCGCTCCCCGGCTTCGACCACCCGGGCGCGGTTGGTGGCCAGGTTGAAGCGCAGGAAGGTTTCACCGCCCGCGCCGAAGGCGGGGCCGGGGCTGGGACAGACCCGCGCCTCCTTGTAGACCCGGGCCGAGAATTCGTCGTAGCTCATCCCGGTGCCGGAGAAATCCACCCAGGCCAGGTAGGTGCCTTGCAATGGCAGCGACCGAACGCCGGGGATGGCATGAACGGCGGCATCGAAGGCGGCGCAGTTGTCAGCAAGATAGGCGACCTGCGCATCGACCCAGTCGGCGCCTGCGGGGCAATAGGCCGCTTCGATCATCATCATGCCCATGGTGCAGGGCTGATAATCCAGCGTCTTGAGCCGGTCCTGCATCGCCTTGCGGCGCACGGGGTCGGGGATGATCATGTTGCCGGTGCGCAGCCCGGCAATGTTGAACGTCTTGGATGCGGCGGTGAGGATCACCATGCGGTCGGTCGCATCGGGCGCGGCCACGTCCATCGGCACGAAATCGGCGCCGGGATAGACCAGATCGTGATGGATCTCGTCGCTGACCAGCAGCAGATCGTTTCGTTCAGCGAATTCGGCCACCGCGCGCAGCTCGTCCGCTGTCCAGACCCGTCCCGAAGGGTTCTGCGGCGAACACCAGAGCAGCAGCCTCTCATCGCCCTTGAGCCGCGATTGCGCGTCGTCGAGGTCGAGCACGTAGGTGTCGCCGTCGCGTTTCAGCGGACATTCGGTCAGGCGGCGGCCGGTCTTGGCGATCTTGTTGGCAAATTCGTGATAGACCGGGTTGAAGGTCACCACGCCTTCGCCCGGTGCGCTCCAGACATCTATGCAGAGCGCGATGGCGTTGCCCAACCCTTGGCAGGACAGGATCCAGTCGGTGTCGATCTGCCAGCCATGCCGGTTCGACATCCACCACTGCACCGCCTGCTTGTAGCCTGCGTATTCAGGCATGTAGCCAAAGACACCGTGATCCGCCGCTCGGCGCACGGCCTCGGTCACGCAAGGCGCGGTGGCATAGTCGCTGTCGGCGGTCCACATTGCCAGCCCGTCCTCGGGCGAGACGCCGAAAAGCGGCTCCATCATGTCCCACTTGCTGGAACCGGTGTTGCGGCGGTCGATCGGGGTGTCGAAGTCGAAGGTCATGCGGATGCCTTTGGTTTGTGTTGCGCCAGACGCTAGCGTCTGACGCGCCAAGCGCAAGTGCAGGCGCTGGCATATTGCGCGACGCGGGCGGTTGTCCTACATGGTCGCCATGAAACGCCCGATCATCCTGCACCCCGACGCCCGTCTCAAGAAAGTCTGCGATCCGGTCCCGGATCTGTCGGACGAATTGCGCGCGCTGGCGGATGACATGCTGGAAACCATGTACGACGCGCCGGGCATCGGGCTGGCGGCACCGCAGGTCGGTGTGATGAGCCGCCTTGTGGTGCTTGATTGCGTCAAGGGCGAAGGCGAAGCGCCGCGCCCGCTGGTGATGTTCAACCCGGTGGTGCTGGATACCTCTGCGGAGCGGTCGGTCTACGAGGAAGGGTGCCTGTCGATCCCCGACCAATATGCCGATGTCGAACGCCCCGCCGAGGTGCGCGTGGGCTGGATCGACCGCGACGGGACCCCGCAGGAAGAGGACTTCTCGGGACTTTGGGCGACCTGCGTCCAGCACGAGATCGACCATCTGGATGGCAAGCTTTTCATCGACTACCTCAAGCCGCTGAAACGCCAGCTGATCACCCGGAAGATGGTCAAGCTCAAGCGTGAACGAGCCCGGGTATGAGCCTGCGCGAGATCCGGCGCTGGCCCGATCCGGTGCTGGCAAAGGTCTGCGCGCCGGTTGAGGATGTGGCGGCGGTGCGAACGCTCGTCGACGACATGTTCGACACGATGTATGCCGCCCCGGGCCGGGGGCTTGCCGCGCCGCAGGTCGGCGTGCTGCTGCGGGTGTTCGTCATGGATGTGGGTTGGAAAGAGGGTGCCAAGACGCCGCTGGCCTGTATCAATCCGCGGATCGTCACGGCGTCTGAAAGCCTGCATACCGGCGACGAAGGCTGCCTGTCGATCCCCGGGGTCATGGCCCCGGTCACACGCCCCGACTCGGTCCGACTGGCCTATACGGACATGGATGGGACGGCGCAGGTGGTCGATCTTGAGGGTTTTGCCGCGACCTGCGCGCAGCATGAGATGGATCATCTGGACGGCATCGTGACCTTTGACCGGCTGGATGCGGCGGCCCGCGCGGCGCTGCTGGCGGAATACGAGGCGCAGGCGTGACCGCCCGGCGCTGCATCCCCTGGCCCGACAAGCGCCTGCGAACGAGGGCCGCGCCGGTGGCCGAGATCACGCCCGAGATCTTGGCCCTTTGGGACGACATGATCGACACGATGGAGGCGATGCCGGGCGTCGGCCTTGCCGCGCCGCAGATCGGCGAGATGCTGCGGCTGGCGGTGGTCGATGCCAGCATCGAACGCGGGCAGGCGGTGCGCATGGCCAACCCGGAAATCCTGCACGCCAGTGTCGAATTGCGCGCTCACGAGGAAGGCAGCCCCAACCTGCCCGGGGTCTGGGCGACGGTGAAACGTCCCCGGGCCGTCACGGTGCGGTATCTTGACGAGACAGGCGCGGTGCAGGAGCGTGATTTCGTTGGTCTTTGGGCCACGTCCGTCCAGCACCAGATCGACCACCTGGAGGGGCGGATGTATTTCGACCGGCTGAGCAAGGTCAAACGGGACATGCTGTTGCGCCGGGCGCGCAAGGGGTGAGCCCGCGATGCGGGCTGCGAGAGACCAGTCTCTCGCGCTCTCTGAGGTTATTGGAAACCGAAGAAGCAGGAACGAGGTGCAGATGCGGGTGATCTTCATGGGAACGCCGGAATTTTCCGTGCCGGTGCTGGAGGCGCTGGCGCCGGCGGGGCATGAGATCCGCGCGGTCTATTGCCAGCCGCCGCGCCCCGCGGGGCGCGGCAAGAAGGACCGCCCGACGCCGGTTCATCAGCGCGCGGTGCAGATGGGATTGCCGGTGCGGCATCCGGTTTCGCTGAAATCCGCGGAGGAGCAGGCGGCGTTCGCCGAACTGCAGGCCGATGTGGCGGTGGTGGTGGCCTATGGTCTGATCCTGCCGCAACCGGTGCTGGACGCGCCGCGGCTGGGATGTCTGAACATCCATGCCTCGCTCTTGCCGCGCTGGCGCGGGGCGGCGCCCATTCACCGCGCGATCCTCGCGGGTGACGCGCGCACCGGGATCTGCATCATGCAGATGGAGGCGGGGCTGGACACCGGCCCGGTGCTGCTGCGCCGCGAGACCGAGATCGGCGCAGAAGAGACGACAGGAGCGCTGCATGACCGGCTGAGTGCCCTGGGGGCCGAGACGGTGGTGCAGGCCCTGGCCGGGATCGACACGCTGACGCCTGTCCTGCAGCCCGACGATGGCGTGACCTATGCCGCCAAGATCGAAAAGGCCGAGGCGGCTGTGGACTGGACGCGCCCGGCGGTCGAGGTGGACCGGCAGATCAGGGGGCTGTCGCCCTTTCCCGGAGCTTGGAGCATGATCGACGGCGAGCGGGTCAAGCTGCTGGGATCACGGCTTGCCAGCGGCGAAGGCGCGCCCGGTTTGGTGCTTGATGATGCGCTGACCATTGCCTGCGGCGACGGCGCGGTGCAGGTCACCCGCGCGCAGCGGGCGGGCAAGGGGGCGCAGCCTGCGGACGTGTTCCTGCGCGGCATGCCGGTGCCGGCGGGCACCGTGATCGGAGCATAGGCCATGTTTCCTGTCATGATCGGCACCATCGTCATCGCCGGGGTCGTCGGATATCTGTCCGAACGCACCGGGTTCACCCGCAACGGTGTGCTGCAAAGCATCATCATCTGCATCGGCGGGGCGTTTCTTGCCTATTTCGTCCGGCTGATGTTCGGGATAGGCTTCGGCTCACCGGGGCTGAATGCCATCGCGTCCTCTATCGGGGCGCTGATCATCGTGCCCACCCACTGGCGGCGGCGCTGAGGCCGCGGGAAGGTTCGCAATACCCATTCTCTGGCTTGTCATCGTCGGGGCCGCGGCGGGGTTCCTTGCCACGCGGCTGATGCGGATCGAGGCGGGGATCGTCCAGACCGTGCTGCTGGGCATGGCCGGGGCGCTGATCGGTGGGCTGATCCTGCGTTTCATCCTGACGGTCGGAAGCCTTGTGGGCGGCCTGGTCGGCGCGGTTCTGGGGGCGATGCTGCTGATCTGGCTGTGGCAAAGGATGCGCGGCGGCTGACCCTGTGCGCTGTCGCGCGGGGCCTGCGCGCTGCCCGCGAATTGCCCCTTCGGCCTTGTGATCTACCTTTTTGACAACAAAAGGAGATGGATCATGGGCCTACTGGTTGACGGCGAATGGCACGACAAGGGGTACGACACCGAGTCGAACGGCGGAAAATTCGAACGCGGCACGTCGGACTTTCGCAACTGGATCACTGCGGATGGCAGCGCCGGTCCCTCGGGGGAGGGCGGGTTCAAGGCCGAATCCGGGCGCTATCACCTCTACGTGAGCTATGCCTGTCCCTGGGCGCACCGGGCGCTGGTCTTTCGCGCGCTCAAGGGGCTTGAGGACCACATCGACGTGTCGGTCGTGCACCCCGACATGCTGAGCGACGGCTGGACCTTCGATCAGGAGTTCGACGGCGCGACCGGAGACAAGCTCTATGGTCTTCCCTTTGCGCGCGACATCTACCTCAAAGCCGATCCGAAGGTGTCGGGCCGCGTGACCGTGCCGATCCTTTGGGACAAGGAGCGCGAAACCATCGTCTCCAACGAATCCTCCGAAGTGATCCGGATGTTCAACTCCGCCTTCGACAACATCACCGGCAACACCGACGATTACTGGCCCGAGGCACTGCGCGACGCCATCGAGCCGGTGAACGCCCGGATCTACGACACCGTCAACAACGGCGTCTACAAATCCGGCTTTGCGACCTCGCAATCTGCCTACGACGAGGCGGTCGAGCCGCTGTTCGAGACGCTGGACTGGCTGGAGGACCGGCTGGGATCGTCGCGTTACCTCATGGGCGACCGCATTACAGAAGCGGACTGGCGGCTTTTCACCACGCTCATCCGGTTCGACAAGGTCTATCACGGGCATTTCAAATGCAACCGCCGCCGGATCGTCGATTATCCGAACCTCTGGGCTTATACGCGCGAGCTTTATCAATGGCCGGGGGTGAAGGAGACGGTGCATTTCGACCATATCATGCGGCACTATCACTACAGCCATGCGGACATCAATCCGCACCGGATCATCCCGGTCGGGCCGGACCTTGACCTTGAGGCGCCGCATGGGCGCGACGGGCTGATGGCGGCCTAGGTCGGGCTGCCGACGGCGTCCTTAACCTGGTCACCTGCGCCATAGTGTTCGACCATCGCCGCCAGATCGGCGGGCGGCGTGGCCGACGGCACGAAGGCGCAGGCATTGGCGCAGTGGCGAAAGATCGACCCGTCCGAGAAAAAGCTGGTGTTGGTCACGAAGATCACCCGCGTGGCGGGGTGACGGAAGCTGGCATAATCAGCGACCGCGAGGGCCGAGCCGCCGTCGATGACAAGATCGAGGATGATGACCTGGTAGGCGGTGTCCTGCAGGTGGGCGATGGCGCTGTCCTGCTCCCCGGCCAGCGTCACATCGGCCCCGAATCGCTCTAGATGGCGCGCCCACACCTTGCCGAGTTCGGCCCGGCTTTCGACAATCAAGACACGCATCCCACATACTCCTCGCCCACGTCATCCCGGCGACACAGGCAAGCATACCACGATGACGCGATCGCTGTAGGCAAAAACGCAGGCCATTCGACAGGTCTGCGAACGAAAGGTAAACGCCGGCGGGATCATGCCAACCTGGCGGGCCCGGTGTTGCTTGCCGGTGGGGCGCAGGCTGCTAGGGTGCGGTTCTGAATTTCCGTGAAAGGATGACCATGCGCCCGACCTTCCTGCCCTTCGTGCTGAGTGCCACGATGCTGACCCCGGTGGCCGCCTTGTCGCAGGATTGCGGCGGCAGTTTCGGCAGTTTTATCGATGCCCTGACGCAAGAGGCGGTGGCGCGCGGCACCGATCAGGACACCGCACGCAGCTTTTTCGCGGGCGTGCAGCAGGATCAGGCGGTACTGCGCGCGGATCGCAGCCAAGGGATTTTCCAATCCGGCTTTATCGAGTTTTCGCGCAAGCTGATCAGCCAGAACCGGATCGACCGCGGCCGCGCCAAGGCGCAGGAGTGGGACAGCGTGTTTGACCGAATCGAGGCCGAATACGGCATCTCACGCGGAGTTCTTCTGGCGTTTTGGGCGTTCGAGACCGATTACGGCAGCTTTCAGGGCGATTTCAACACCCGCAACGCGCTGGTGACGCTGGCGCATGATTGCCGCCGACCCGAGCTGTTCCGCCCGCAGATCTTTGCCGCGATCGAGCTTTACGAGCGTGGCGATTTCGACCCTCAGACCACCACCGGTGCCTGGGCGGGCGAGATCGGCATGGTGCAGATGCTGCCGCGCGATATCCTTGAGAACGGCACCGACGGCGATGGCGACGGGCACGTGCGGCTCAAGACCTCGGCCCCCGATGCGCTGCTGTCGGGCGCAAAGATATTGTCCGAACTGGGCTGGCGTCCGAACGAGCCGTGGTTGCAGGAGGTGACGCTGCCCGACGATATGGATTGGTACCAGACCGGGCTCGAGACGATCAAACCGGTTTCGGACTGGCAGGCGATGGGCGTGACGGCGCGCGAGGGTTCGCTGACCCAGGGGCTTGAGGCGTCGGTGCTGCTGCCCCAGGGGCGCGGCGGACCGGCGTTCATCGCCTATCCGAATTTCCGGGTCTATTTTGAGTGGAATCAAAGCTTTACCTATGTCCTGACCGCCGCCTACTTTGCCAATCGGCTGGAGGGCGGGCAAATCTACGACGCGGGTAATCCCGCGCCGGGGCTGGACGGCGACGCGATGAAAGAGCTTCAGCGCAAGCTGGCCGCGCGCGGCTACGACGTGGGCAAGATCGACGGTATCCTGGGTGCGGGCACCCGCGCGGCGGTGCGGGATGTGCAGCGGGAACTGGGCCTGCCTGCCGACGCCTGGCCCACGGCGGACCTGCTGTCGCGGCTCTGAGGCCTGTTTCAGGGCCGCACCGGGTAGCGCGCGCCTTTTGCGTCCAGCATGACCAGCCGATCGCCATCGCGGACGTAAAGATCGCAGCGCGAAAAGCCGTTGACGAACGCGATGCAGACCGTCCCGGCGTCTGACAGCGACCAGTATCCGTACGCTGTGCCGCCGTTGTCGGCATAGGTGTAGGTATAGCGTCCGTCGGTATAGAATTCAGCCTGACCGTCATCGTAGAAGGTGAGGGTATGGCCCGACAACCGCATCGCAAGCGCCTCGGGCGTGATCCGCTGGTCGCTGTCGCGCAGGTCAAATTCCTGCGCGAAAGCGGTGGCGGGCAAGAGCAGGGCAAGCAGGGCCAAGGCGCGCATCGCGGCTCCTTTCCCGGATCAGCCTATGCGCATCGCCGGACACGTGCCCATCACGTTGCCGCGAGCCGGATCAGGCCACCATCCTTTCGGCTTTCTTGAGGTCCACCGACACCAACTGGCTGACGCCCTGTTCCTGCATCGTGACGCCGAACAGCCGGTCCATCCGGCTCATGGTCACGGCATGGTGGGTGATGATCAGGAACCGCGTGTCGGTGCGGCGGCACATCTCGTCCAGCATGTCGCAGAACCGGGCGACGTTGGCATCGTCCAGCGGCGCGTCGACCTCGTCCAGCACGCAGATCGGGGCCGGGTTGGCAAGGAACACCGCAAAGATCAGCGCCATCGCGGTCAGCGTCTGTTCGCCCCCCGACAACAGCGACAGCGTCGACAGTTTCTTGCCCGGCGGCTGGCACAGGATTTCAAGCCCGGCCTCGAGCGGGTCGTCGGACTCGACCATCACGAGGTTCGCCTCCCCCCCGTTGAAAAGGTGGGTGAAGAGAAGGCGGAAATTGGAATTGACCTGTTCGAACGCCGTCAAAAGCCGTTCGCGCCCCTCACGGTTGAGCGATGCGATGCCGGCGCGCAGGGTCTTCACCGCCTCTTCGAGGTCGCTTTTTTCCGCCACCAGCGTGTCATGCTCTTCCTGAACCTCTTTCGCATCCTCCTCGGCGCGCAGGTTCACGGCGCCAAGCGCGTCACGCTGCCGCTTGAGCATGCCGACCTGCGATTCGATCTGATCGGAGGCGGGCATCTTCTCGGGGTCGGCATCCAGCCGTTCCAGCAGGGTCTGGGGGGTGGTTTCCTGTTCCTCGGCGATGCGTTCGGCGGCGGCGGCCACGGTTTCTGCCGCCGCTTCGGTGCGCGCCTCGGCGCGGGCCCGGGCCTCGCGCGCTTCGCCGGCGGCGCGTTCGGCCTCGCGTTCGGCATCGGTGGCCTGGCGCAGCGCGCCTTCGGCCTGGCTAAGCGCATCGGCGGCCTTGGTGCGGCGCGCTTCGGCGTCGGTGATCGCGGTGCCCAGTTCGGCACGCTTGGCGGCCAACTCGGCCGGGGCCGTCGCGGCCTCGGCCAGTTCTTCCTCGGTCGCGGTGCGCCGGTCCAGCAATTCGCCGCTGCGGGTCTTGGCAGTGTCCAGCCGGTGCCGCCAGCCGCTGAGGTCCTTTGTGACCTGCTGCGCGCGGGCAGTGCGCGCATCGCCTTCGCGGCGCAGTTCGTCATGGGCGGACCGGCGCGACATCATCATCATGCGCGCCGCCTCGACCGTCATCTTGATGTCCTCGACCTCGGCCCGGGCGGCGTCCAGATCGCCCAGGTCGGCCACGGCGCGTTCGGCTTCCTGCATCTGCTTGCGGGCTTCGGTGGCGTCATCCTCGTGCCGTTTCACGGCAAGGCCCAGGCTTTCCAGCTTGCCCTCGGCCATGTTGCGCTCCGCCTCGGCGCGGCTGACGGCGCGGGTGGCCTGCGTCAGCTCTGCATCCGCCTCGCGGCGGGCGTCGCGGGCGGATTTGTCGGCGCGCGTGAGTTCGGCCAGCCGTGCCGTCAGCGCGTCATGTGCGTCGCGCGCGCCGTCCATCCGTGCGGTTGCGCGCGCCATCTCCTGCTTGAGCGCCTCAAGACGGTTGAGCTGTTCCAGCCGCAGCGCGGCCGCTGACGGCGCATCCTCGGCCCAGGCGCGATAGCCGTCCCAGCGCCAAAGATCCCCCTCAAGGCTGACCAGCCGCTGACCGGGCTTCAGAAGCGGCTGCAGACGCGCCGCATCGTCAGCGTCGATAAGGCCAATCTGCGACATCCGCCGTTCCAGTACCTCGGGGACCGAGACATGGTGGTTGAGCCCCGTGACCCCAGGCGGCAGGGGCTGCGTCACGTCGTATGCAGGCAGCACGGCCCAGCCCGACGGGCCGTCGTCGTCAACCTGCGGCGCGCGCAGGTCATCTGCGAGCGCCGCCCCCAGCGCCTTTTCGAACCCCTGTTCGACCTGCAGCCGATCAAGGATTTGCCCGCCCTCGGCGGTGTCGCGTTCCAGCAGGCGGGCGAGCGCCGTGACCTCGGCCCGCAGGGCATTGGCCTCGCCCTCGGCCTCGGACCTTTCGGCGCGGGCATCGGCTTCGCGCGACTGGGTTTCGGCGCGCGCGGTTTCCGCATCGGCCAGCAGCTTTTCGGCACGGGTCGCCATGGCCTGCGCGGCGGTGGCCTTTTCCTCGGCCTCTGCCATCGCGGTTCCGGCCTGGGTCAGCGTCGCCTTGGCGGCGGTCACGGCGGCCTGGGCGCGGGCGGCTTCGGCCTCGGACCGTTCCAGGGTCTTTCGGGTGTCGCCCAGATAGCGATGCGCCGACTGGTGGCGGGCGGCCAAGCGCGCCATATCCTCGGTCAGCTGCGCGAGGTCGCCTTCGCGGTCCTGCAGGACGGAGGCGGCTTCGCGCGCGGCCTCTGCCGCTTCGGCCAGCCGGTCCTCGTGACCTTCGGCCGCCTTTGCAAGCTCGCGCTGTTCCCATTCCAGCCGCTCGATCGTTTCGCCCGCGTCGTGGTTGAGGCCGGTTTCCCGCTCGATGTCGCGGCTCAGCTGCTCGATCCGGTTCTTGAGCGTGCGGATCGTCTCTTCGGCGCGCTTTTCCTGATCGGCCAGGGTGTCGCGCTGTACGGTCAGGCGTTGCAGCACGGCGGCGGCAATCGCCTCTTCCTCTCGCAGCGGGGGGAGCTGAGCTTCGGCCTCTGTCCGGGTCTTTGCCGCGGCGCGGGCGGCGGTTTCGGCTTGCGCGGCCTCGGTCGTGCGGGTGCGCAGCTGCGCCTCGGCGGCGGCGCGCGCCTCATCGGCCTCGCGCCAGCGGCGGTAGAGCAGCATGCCCTCGGCGCGGCGCAGATCATCGCCGATCGCGCGGTAGCGCGCCGCCTGCCTGGCCTGCCGCGCAAGCGTCGACAGTTGTGCCGCCAGTTGCTCGATCACGTCATCGACGCGCAGCAGGTTCGCTTCGGTGTTCTTGAGCTTCAGCTCCGCCTCGTGACGGCGCTGATAAAGTCCGGAAATCCCCGCCGCCTCTTCCAGGATGCGGCGACGGCTTTTGGGTTTGGCATTGATCAGCTCGGCGATCTGCCCCTGCCGGACAAGTGCCGGCGAATGCGCCCCGGTCGAGGCATCGGCGAACAGCATCTGCACGTCGCGGGCGCGGGTGTCCTTGCCGTTGGCCTTGTAGCTCGACCCGATGTCGCGAGTGATGCGGCGTACGATATCCAGCTGGTCCTGATCGTTGAAACCGGCGGGCGCCAGCCGTTCGCTGTTGTCGATCTGTAGGCTGACCTCGGCAAAGTTGCGCGCCGGGCGCGATGCCGCCCCGGCAAAGATCACATCCTCCATCCCGCCGCCGCGCATCGCGGTGGGGCGGTTTTCGCCCATCACCCAGCGCAGCGCCTCGAGCAGGTTGGATTTGCCGCAGCCATTGGGCCCGACCACGCCGGTCAGCCCGTCGGCGATGATCAGGTCCGTGGGGTCCACGAAGCTTTTGAAACCGGTCAGCTTGAGTTTTGAAAAGCGCACCTGCGTCCGCCCCCTGATTCCCGCGTGATCCGTACTGTGCTGGCGGGGCGGGCCTTGAGTCAACGGCCTTGCGCTGCATCTGGTAAGGGTTCTTCGGTTATCCACAAGATATTGGCCCGGCGCGCCCTTGCATTCCGCTGACCTGCGGGCATTCTTGCGGGTGAAATCGCGAAAGGCCCGGCCATGCCCGTTACCATCACGCCCGCCTCTCCGCGCGATCCGGGGGTCACGCGGCTGCTGCGGCAAAGCCATGCGCTGATGCTGAGCATGTATGATCCGGGTGCCTGTCATTTTCTGGATATCGACGCGCTTTGTGCCCCGGGCATCACGCTCTATGCCGCCGAGGTTGATGGCCGGACGGTGGGCTGCGTCGCGCTGAAACGCGGCCCGGAGTATGGCGAAGTGAAGTCGTTCTTCGTCGATCCGGACGCACGCGGCCTTGGCGTGGGCCGGGCGCTGATCGCACATCTGGAGGCAGAGGCCCGTGCCGAGGGTCTGACCCTGCTGCGGCTCGAAACCGGGGTCGGGCTGGACGCGGCGCAGACGCTTTACCGGTCCTTCGGCTATGCCCAGACCGGGCCTTTCGGGGCCTACGAGGCGTCGCCGGTCAGTCTGTTTTACGAAAAGCGGCTTTGATCGCGCGCCGTCACAACCGGAAGCACTGGAATTCCAGTTCGACGAGACTGTCGAGGCGGTAGGCGCGGTCCACGTCGCAGCCGAAACGCGCCCGGCGCTTGGGCTTTTTCGGGGGCTTCGCGCCGTCGCAGCTAAGCCCGATCACCATCATCGCCTGATCGCCGCGCACCCAGGCCGCCCGGCAGCCGGTCATCCGCTGGGTCAGCAGCCCGGCCTTGCGGGCCACCACGCGAAAGCTGGGCATCGCTTCGGGGCTGACGCGCAGCACCTCGACCAACGGGCCGTTGCGGCGGATCAGAAAGCGGCTGCCGTCGTAGTCCTGCGCAACTGGGTCGATCCCGCGAAAGCCGGGGCCGCCGGTGTTGCAGGCGGTCAGCAGAAAGACCAGGGGGATCAGGCGCCAGAGCATGCCCCATCTGCCGCCAACGTGGTTAACAATCGGTTTACGGGGTGGCCTGCTACGCCGCAATGCCCCGCGCGGCGTTGATCCCGATCCAGGCAAAGAGCACCAGCGTTGTCAGGCCCAGCCTGCGCCGCGCCGCGCGATCCGCGTCGGATGTCAGCCAATCCCGCCAGCCGCGCAAGGAGTCGCCGACGCCCGGAAACATCTTCCCGGTCTGTCGCGCGGCGCGGCGCCGCAGCTCAAAGAGCACCGAAAACATCTGAAACGCCCAAGCGGCGAACAAGAGCCCGCCCAGCCCGAGGTAGATCATCTGCCCGACGGTCACAATCCGGCAGCCCTAGCGATCACCGGCCTGCTTTCCGAACAGCTTCATCCCGGTCCAGACGGCAGAGCCGCCGAAGAAAAGACCGGCAATCCCGATCACTTCGAACAGGGCGGGGCCCTGCGGGATGCCGCGAATGATCACCGCCGCCACGACCAGCGCCAGCCCGGCCAGGCTGAAGCAGAAGCGGAACCAGAGTTCGCCGCGTTGTGGATCATGGGGCATGTGACGGCGCCTTCTTGATGCTCGGAATTGCGCGAGTATAGGCGAAATCCGCGCCGATTTCTGCCCGGAAATTCTGGTGGGTGCGGATATCGGCCTAGAACTTGACCGTCACACCGGGCAGTTTCAGCGCAGCGATCAGGTCGCGCAGCTCCTGACGCGCGGCGATGTTGGAGATGTTGAGCTGCTTGACCCCCACATCCCGAAGGTCGAGCAGGGTCAGCCCGCGCGGGAACAGCTCGCGAAAGATCACGCGTTCGTTGAAACCGGGCGCGATGCGGAAACCGATGCGCTTGGACAGCCGGGTCAACGCCTTTTCCATCTTCATCTTGTTAACCATGTTCTGCGCGCCCAGCCGGTTGCGCAGCACGATCCAGTCGATGGGCTGCAGACCGGCCTGCGCGCGCAGCTGCCGCGCGTTCCAGACCATTTCCGAATAGACCGACGGGCCGCTGATCTTGTCGCCATCGGCATCGATCCGGGCCAGCAGGTCGAAATCCACGAAACTGTCATTCAGCGGCGTGATCAGCGTGTCGGCCAGGCTGTGCGCGACCTGGCTTAGCCGGGTGTGCGAGCCGGGGCAGTCGATCAGGATGAAATCCGAGGTGGATTCCAGCGCGGCGACCGCGGCGGACAGGCGATGGTCGTAGATGTTTTCGCCCGGTCCCAGCGCCGACTGGTCGATCTCGGGTAGTTCGATATAGGTGGGACTGGGCAGGTCCATGTTTTCGGAGGCGAGGAATTTCAACCGGTTGGCTGTGTAGCGCCCCATCGTCTTTTGCCGCAGGTCAAGGTCAAGACATCCCGTGCGGTGCCCCATCCGGGCCAGCGCCGTGGCGACGTGCATGGACACGGTGGATTTCCCCGCGCCACCCTTTTCGTTTCCGACAACGATGATGTGTGCCAACTGCGTCTACCCTTGCCTGCCGCCCACATGTTTGGCTGTGGTGCTTTGTTCCCCACAGTATCTGGTGCGCGCACCCATGGAAAGAGTGCTGAGCGCCCTCATCCGTCTTTGTGCCCCGGCTGCCGCAGATGCGCATCGCTCGTGCAGCGCTCGCGCCTGACCTGCTATCTTCACAAAAGTCGCAACCTGCGATAGACAATAATACGATTTGAACGGGATCATTATGAAATTTCTGCCTTTCCTCGCACTCCTGCTGACCGGTTGCGCCTCGGTCGGTTACAATACCGTCAAGACCGGCACCTTCACCGGGTCCGCCGTGGTCGTCTGGGTCGGGGCCGGGGACGAGAGCGTGCTTGGCGATGGCGAATTCCTCTATGTGCCGGTTAATGACCAGAGGCTGAGGTTCACCAGGCCGGTGGATGCCGATGCGCCCGGCGGCCCCCTGACCATCGAACCCGAAGCCTTCTATACCGACGGCGGATCGGTGCCGCGCGCCGTGCAGGCCTTGCGCGGTCTCAATGCCTGGGCATATGGCCCGGCCTACGTGATCCACGACTGGGTGTTCGTCGCCCGAAAATGCCTGAATGATGCCGATGAGAACGGACAGTTTATCGTCGACGGCAAGAACGTGATTACAGATGAGATGCGCAAGATCGCGGGGATGCGCTTTCGCGACAGCGCCGTGCTTATGGCAGAGACCATCAGGACGCTCGCGCAGGATTACGACATCGACGCGGACGCGTCGGGTGCGCTTGTCAGCGGCGTGACGGCGGGGCCGATTTCGCGCGGGCTCTGGAACGCGAGAGAGGAATGCGAGGGCCTTCAGGTCACCGATCCTGATCACCTTCGCATCATCGCCGATCTGCAGGGCCGCAATGTCGAGGCGCTCGCGCGGACGCTTGGCGATACGCGCAGCGAACGGATCACCGCATCGGGCGGACAGGAATATCGCGTGGTCGCGGCGTTCAACCTGGACCGCCCTGCCCGGTAACAACCGGAACCGAAAGCGGGGCCGCAGCCCCGGGAAGGCGGCAGCAACCGTCACCACGCGGCGCGTGCGACGCCTGACTCAGGGGGTCTTGGCGATATCGCAGACCAGCGCGGTCGCCGGGGCTTCGGTGCGGTTGTAGACCCAGTGCACGGTATCCTCGTTTTCCGGAAAGGTGCCCAACGTGTCGGATTCGAAGGTGGTTTCGCCCGAGGGTTGCCCTTCGACCCAGGCGCCGTCGATCACCGTGACGATCCCGGGCCGATCCTTGTGGCTGTGTTCAGCGATCTGGCCGCCCGGCGCGATCCTGATCGCACGCATGCGCATACTATAGCCTTCAAGGCCGACCGTCGTTTCCATGGTTTCGGGCGACAGTTCCGCCAGCATGTCCACGGACAGGCCCGCGTGTTCGGTCGGACCTGACATTTGCGCAAGGATCGGTCCGCCGACAAAGGCCGAAAGCCCCGCACAAAGCCCCAGGGCGAAGGTGGTCAGTGGCAGGCGGTAATGGGACAGTCTCATCGGAATCTCCTTTTTCGAAAGTGATTGATACCGGCAAGGCTATCCGTCATCCGCGTCGTCGCCGAATGCGCGTTTTTCATCCTTTGCTGCAGGAAATTCATCCCTTGCGGTGCAAGCCCCGGCGGCAACTTTTGTTTTGCGGAAGGGGCGTGATATACCTCGGCCAATGGTCAACGCGCGCGATTGCAGCGAGGTAAAGCCGGATTGGGACGAAGACTTCCTCCATTTGCCGCCGTCAGGGCGTTCGAAGCCGTCGCTCGGCACGTCAATGTCAAAGCGGCGGCGGATGAGTTGTGCCTCAGCCCCTCTGCCGTCAGCCACCAGATCCGCGCGCTCGAGGAGTATTTCGACACGGCGCTTTTCGAACGCCGTAGCAACCGCCTGTCGCTGACCCTGACGGGGCGGTCCTACGCGGGCAAGATGACCAGCCTCCTGGACGCGTTCGATGAATCCTCGCGCGCGATCCGCGAGGCTGGACGCCGTCCCTTTCGCGTGCTGTGCACGCCGGGCTTCGCCGCGCGGTGGCTGGTGCCCCGGCTGGATCGGCTGAGCTTTGGCGATCGCGTGCGGCTGCGCGTTTCTGACGGGGCGCCATCGCTCGACTTTGCTTCCAACGACTCCGATCTGGTGATCCAGTGGACCGATGTGCCGATAGCCGGTGTGGTTACTGAACCCCTGATGGAATCGGCGCGGTATCCGGTCATCAGCCCCGAACTGAAGGCCCGCGAGAGGGTGGAGCGGCCCGAGGATCTTTCGCGTCTGACCCTCATGCATGATGAAACCATGGATGCCTGGGATGCCTGGTTCCGAGCGGCTGACGTTGTGCCGCCAGCCCTTCCGCGCGGGCCCACTTTTCCAAACTGTGAACTGGCGACCACGGCAGCAGAACGCGGTCAGGGCGTATCGCTGGCCTACGATGCCATGGTGCGCGGCACCCTCGCGGAAGGTCGGCTTGAGCGGTTGTTCGATGCGGTGGTGGTGCCCTTCGTGATCTATTCGGTGGCCTATCCGCAGGCCCGCGCGCAGGACCCGATGATCCGTGAATTCTCGGACTGGATCCATGACGAGGTGGCGCGCGAAGGGGTGGCGCCTGCGCCGACCCGTTCGTCACATCAGGTCTGATCCCGGTGGTGTAAAACGAAAACGCCGCCCCGAGGGGGGCGGCGTTCTGATAATTGCGAAAGCTGCCGGCTCTTAGAAGCCCAGGCCTTCGTACTTCTTCTTGAACTTCGACACGCGACCGCCTGCGTCCATCAGGCGCGACGAACCACCGGTCCAGGCGGGGTGCACGGTGGGGTCGATGTCCAGCGTCAGCGTGTCGCCTTCCTTGCCCCAGGTGGTCTTGGTTTCGAAGGTGGTGCCGTCGGTCATCTTGACGGTCACGGTGTGATAATCGGGGTGAATGTCGTTTTTCATGACCCTGCTCCTTACGCTTCGGCGCCCTTGGGGGCCTTGTAGTTCGTGACTTCCGCGATCCGGGCCGATTTGCCGCGGCGCGAGCGCAGGTAGTACAGCTTGGCGCGGCGGACCTTGCCGCGGCGGACCACTTCGATGTTGTCGATGTTGGTCGAGTAGAGCGGGAACACCCGTTCCACGCCTTCGCCAAAGGAAATCTTGCGAACGGTGAACGACCCGGCAATGCCCTTGCCGTTGTTGCGTGCAATGCAGACGCCTTCGTAGTTCTGCACGCGGGTCCGGGTGCCTTCGGTCACCTTGTAGCCGACGCGGATGGTGTCGCCGGCCTTGAAGTCGGGAATGGTCTTCCCGAGGGAAGCGATCTGTTCCGCCTCCAGTTGTTCGATCAGGTTCATCTGATCATCTCCTAATGCTGCTTGCGGTTGGCCCGCAAAGTGTGTCGCGTCCTCAGAGCTCTTGGTCTTCTTCCGGGTCCGCTGCTGCGCCCGCCAGAGTTCAGGTCGTCATTTCCTTTTGGTCTGCCGGTGGCGGGCTTTGTGTCGTGCCGAAGAAAGCACCCTTTGCCCACACATGACAGGGCCGGTGGACATGAGCATGCCCCGGTTGCGCGCGGTATAGGCATGCGCCCCCGGCGGATCAAGCGGAAAGTGCGGTGGGTTGCGGACGCCTTGGCGCAGCCTCAGGTGGCCAGGCTGTCGCGCAGCCCGCCGAGCATGGACAGGCATTCCGACAACTGCGCGCGGCTCAGGTATTCGTCGGGTTTGTGCGCCTGCGCGATCGACCCCGGGCCGCAGACCACGACCGACATGCCCATCTGCTGGAAAAGCCCCGCCTCGGTCCCGAAGGGCACCACATCGGCGGTATCGCAGCCGGTCAGCGATGCGACCAGCGTGCGGGCCATGTTGACGTCCATCGGCTCCAACCCCGCGACCTCGCCAATGGTCTGGGTCATGATGTCGGCCTGCGGGCTCACGGCGCGCATCGCGGGCAGCAGCTCTTCCTCGATATACCGTTCCAGCATTTCCTTGACGAATTCGGCGTCGCCGTACTGCACGGGCCGCATTTCCCAATCGACCTCGGCCTTGCCGGGGATGACGTTATGCGCCACGCCGCCCGCGACACGTCCGATGTTCACGGTGGTCCAGGGCGGATCAAACCGGCTTTCGCGCGGCACGCGGCGCTTGAGGTCCTCGGCCAGTTCCAGCAGGCGGTTCACGTATTTCACGGCATAAGCGGCGGCGTTCACGCCGCGGTCGGGGTTCGATCCATGGCCTTCCAATCCCACAAACCGCGTCGTGTATTCGCAGCAGCCCTTGTGCCCCTCGATCACCCGCATGTCGGTGGGTTCCCCCACGATGGCGATGGACGGGCGGTGGCCGCGCTTCTGCAGTTCCGGCACCAGCGCCTGCGCGCCAAGGCAGCCGGTTTCCTCGTCATGGGTAAAGCAGAAATGCACGGGGCGGTGCAGCGTCGCCTCGGCAAACGCCGGGGCCATGGCCAAGGATGCGGCGATGAACCCCTTCATGTCGCAGGTGCCGCGCCCATAAAGCAGATCGCCGCGTTCGCTGAGCGCGAAGGGATCTGTGTACCAGTCCTGATCGGTGACCGGCACCACGTCGGAATGGCCCGACAGGACGATGCCGTCGGGCGCGTCCGGGCCGATCGTGGCGAAGAGGTTGGCCTTGCCGCCGGTGGCGTCCTCGTAGACCTCGACCCGCGCGCCCAGATCCTCGAGCCGCTGCGCCATGTCGCCGATCATCGCCACGTTCGGATCGGTGGAGACAGTGGGGTAAGCGATGAGTTCGGACAGTATCGCCTCGGTCGCGCGCAGGTCTGTCATGGCTTGACGATCATCTTGCGCGGCCGGTCGCAAAAGGTTTCCGCCGGGCCGTTCTCGGTGATCAGGATAGATTCGGTGATCTCCATCCCCCAGTCCGACATCCAGAGACCGGGCATGAAATGGAAGGTCATGCCCGGTTGCAGCACGGTTTCATCCTCGGACCGCAGGCTGACGGTGCGTTCGCCCCAGTCGGGCGGGTAGCTCAGGCCGATGGGGTACCCGCAGCGCGCGCCGCGTTCGATGCCCGCCCGTTCCAGTGGCGCCGCAAGCGCGTTGGCGATGTCGCAGGCGCGGTTTCCGGCGCGGGCGACCTCCAGCCCCGCCTCCAGCCCCTCGACCAGCGCGGCCTCGGCGGCGACGAAGATGTCGGGCGGGGTGCCCAGAAAGATCGTGCGGCAGAACGGCACGTGATAGCGTCGGTAGCAGCCCGAGATTTCAAAGAACGTGGCCTCGCCCTTTTCAAACGGGCGACCATCCCAGGTAAGGTGGGGCGCCGCGGCGTCGGACCCCGACGGCAGCAGCGGCACGATGGCGGCGTAATCGCCCCAATGGCCGTCGGCGCCCAGGATCGCGTCACGCTGCACCTCGGCCACGACCTCGTTCTTGGGCACGCCCGGCTCCACCCGTTCGGTCAGCCCGTCGACGATCTTTTCCGAAATCCGGGCGGCGCGGCGCATAAAGGTGATTTCTTCATCCGACTTGATCCCGCGCTGCCAGTTCACCAGCGCCGTGGCGTCGACCATGGTGGCCTTGGGCAGGGATTCGGCCAGGGTCAGGTAGGCGCGGGCGGAGAAATAGTAGTTCTCCATCTCAACACCCAGCCGCGCGCCTTCCAGACCCATCCCGATCAGCCGCTGTGCCAGGTCCTGCATCGGGTGGCGTTCGGTCGACTGCACATAGTTGTCGGCATAGCCGATGACCCGGTCGTCGCCCATCCAGACGGTGCGCACGGCGCCGTTGCTGTCCTGGTTGCGGCCCCACCAGACCGGATCGGCGTCGGGCAGGACGATCACGCCCTGGTGCACGTAGAAGGACCAGCCATCATAGCCCGTAAGCCACGCCATGTTCGACGGGTCCGTGACCAGCAGCACGTCGATGCCGGCCTTGTCCATCGCGGCGCGGGTCAGGCTCAGGCGGCGGGTGTATTCTGCCTTGGAAAACGGCAGGTTCTTGGCAAAGCGGTGGGGTTCCATGGGGGATCCTTTCGGGTCTGACGGTGCCAGCTAGTCCAAAGACGTACAACCCGGCGGCTCAGAAAACGACATCCGGGGGCGATTTCGGCAAAAGCGGTGATTTTCTGCATGAAATTGCGGCACGCGGCCCGGAACACACGTTTGCACGGAATGGTTGAACTGGTCCGATTTATGGGATTTTCCGGTGATTCTCGCGACGCCGGACCGCATTTGTTTGCGGTACCAGAATTTCGGTAGGGCCAGATTGTCGGTAAAATAGGGTGTATTTTGGTGAATTTTTGATCAAACATCCTGATTTTTGCGAAAAATCTGCCCGGATCGACTGTTGATGGCGGCCTGTGTCAATTTTGAACCAATCCAGTTGCATGACGGGGCCGCACGCGGTTTAGTCATGCGCATGACAGCGGAGCAAATCCGCGGCGAAACAGGGAGCCAGTCTTTGGCTGATACGGGATCAAACGAAGCGTTTGTGGCATTCGAACGCGTGCAGAAAAGCTATGACGGCGAAAACCTCGTCGTCAAAGACCTGAACCTCAGCCTGCCGAAGGGCGAATTTCTGACCATGTTGGGACCGTCCGGATCGGGCAAGACCACGTGTCTGATGATGCTGGCCGGGTTCGAGACGGCAACGCACGGGTCGATCAAGCTGGATGGGGTGTCGATCAACGACATCTCACCGCACAAGCGCGGCATCGGCATGGTGTTCCAGAATTACGCCTTGTTTCCGCACATGACGGTGGCCGAAAACCTGTCGTTTCCGTTGGAAGTGCGCAAAATGGGCAAGTCCGACCGCGAGGCGAAGGTGAAGCGGGCGCTGGAAATGGTGCAGATGGGTGCCTTTGGCGGCCGCCGTCCGGCGCAGTTGTCCGGTGGTCAGCAGCAGCGGATCGCCTTGGCGCGCGCGCTGGTGTTCGAGGCCGAGCTGGTGCTGATGGACGAACCGCTGGGCGCGCTCGACAAACAGCTGCGCGAACACATGCAGTTCGAGATCAAGCGCATCGCCGACGATCTGGGCATCACCGTGGTCTACGTGACCCACGACCAGACCGAGGCGCTGACCATGTCGGACCGCGTTGCCGTGTTCGACGATGGCCGCATTCAGCAGCTGGCGCCGCCGGACGAGTTGTACGAAAAGCCGAAGAACAGCTTTGTCGCGCAGTTCATCGGCGAGAACAACACGCTGGAGGGCAAGATCGAAACCATCGGCGGGGGCCGGTGTACGGTCAGGCTCGACGACGGGGCGGTCATTGACGGCATTCCTGTAAACGTCAGCGAAAAGGGTGAGCGCACCCGCGTGTCGATCCGCCCTGAGCGGGTGGAATTCAACCCCGAACTCGGCCCCGATGCGCATACGCTCGAAGCCGAAGTTCAGGAATTCATCTATATGGGCGACGTGTTCCGCACGCGCCTCAAGGTGGCCGGTAAAGATGATTTTGTCGTCAAGACGCGGAACCGTGCCGATCAGGTGCGGCTGAAGCCGGGCGAGAAGGTCAAGATCGGCTGGCTGCCGGAAGATTGCCGCGCATTGGACGCGACATAGAGTCACCGAATATCGAACTGGTCCGCGACGCATCGCTGGCCGGTCCGGTGAACACGAGGGTCTGGCCGAGTGCCCGTAACCCGGACCCCTTCTCGTAAACGGGCAGTTAGGGAGACTGTAATGAAATTCAGCAAGACAATGATGGCAACCACCGCACTGACCGTGGCAACGGGCGGCATCGCCTTCGCCGCGGCGCATGGCATGGCTGACAGCATGACGCTGGTCAGCTGGGGCGGCGCCTATCAGTCGAGCCAGCAGAAGGCCTATGTCGAACCGTACCTGGAAATGAACGAAGGCGTCACCGCCACCTGGGACGAATCGTCGGCAGAAGCCGTGGCCAAGCTGCGTGCGATGAACGAAGCCGGCAACGTGACCTGGGACCTCGTCGACGTTGTGGCCGCCGACGCCATCCGCCTGTGCGACGAAGGCCTGGCAATGGAATATGACCCCGAGGAACTGCTCGCTGAAGGCGATGACGGCACCAGCGCCGAAGACGATTTCGGCGACCTGATCGTCAGCGACTGCTTCATCCCGCAGATCGTCTATTCGACCACCTTCGGCTATCGCACCGACATGGTGCCGGAAGGCGTCGACGCGCCGTCCGAAATCTGCTCGGTCTTCGACCTGGAAACCTATCCGGGCAAGCGCGCGCTGGAAAAGCGCCCCATCAACAACATGGAATGGGCTCTGCTTTGCGACGGTGTGGCAAAGGACGAAGTCTATGACGTGCTGGCCACCGACGAAGGTCAGGACCAGGCGCTGGCCAAGCTGGAAACCATCAAGGACGACGTGATCTGGTGGTCGGCTGGTGCGGACACCCCGCAGCTGCTGGCAGACGGCGAGATCTTCATGGGTTCGACCTACAACGGTCGCCTGTTCTCGGTCATCGAAGAACAGGACCAGCCCGTCGCGATGATGTGGGACGCGCAGGTGTTCGACCTTGACGGCTGGATCATTCCCGCCGGTCTGCCGGACGACCGTCTGGCACGCGTGAAGGACTTCGTGAAGTTTGCCACCGACACCCAGCGTCTGGCTGACCAGGCGAAGTACATCAGCTACGGTCCCGCACGCCAGTCGTCGGCACCGCTGGTTTCCACCCATGCCGAACTGGGTATCGAGATGGCGCCGCATATGCCGACCGATCCGGAAAACGCCGCGAACACGTTCCTCTACAACTACGAGTTCTGGGCGGACTACCGTGACGACATCGACGCCAAGTTCCAGGCGTGGCTCGCGCAATAAGCGACGCGTGACGGCGGGAACTAACCTGCCTGACGCATGACACTTCCGGCGGCCCCGACAGGGGGCCGCCGGACCATAAAAACAAGCAGACGACAGGGGATGGACGATGCCCAAGGGCTATATCATCGGCCATATCACGGTGAACGATCCGGAGGCCTACAAGGAATATGTCGAACGCGACACTCCGATCCTTGAAGGCTTTGGCGCGAAATTCATCGTCAGGGGCGGGACCTCTGAAACCCCCGAGGGCGAGACGCAGAACCGTCACGTCGTGATCGAATTCCCGGATTTCGAAACCGCCAAGCGCGCGTACAACGACCCCGCCTACCAGGAGGTCGCCGAAATCCGACGCCGCACCGCAACCAGCACCATCATCCTTGTCGAGGGGGTTTAGATGACCGACGCAACAGCCGGAGCAGGCCCCGCACCGAAGGACGCCGCCGCCAAGGCCGCCGAAAAGCCTGGCCCGATGCTGGCCGCCGACGGCACGCCGCTCAAGAAAAGCCTCAACCGTGCGCTTCGGCGCCAGAAAATGCGGGCGTTGATGCTGATCGCGCCGCTTCTGCTGTTCGTGCTGATCACCTTTGTCGCGCCGATCGCGGACATGCTGTTCCGGTCGGTCGAAAACCAGATCGTGTCCGACACGCTGCCGCGCGCCACCGCCGAACTTGATAACTGGGACGCGACAACCGGCGATCTGCCGGACGAAGCGGTCTATGAGGGCCTGTACTACGACCTTGTCGTGGCCGAGGAATACAAGCTGCACACCCGGCTGGGCTCGCGCCTCAATTACGAGGAAACCGGCCTGTCGTCGCTTTTCCGGCAAACCGGCCGAGGGCTTGATGACATCAGCGACGTCTATTTCGACCAGTTCGACGATCTGAACGAAAACTGGGACGAGGCCATGCCCTGGGCCGAACTGATGGGCGACCCGGAGTGGCTGGCCGAACAGCAGGCCTGGAACGCGGAAAGCGGTGATCCGATGCCGCGGTTCCAGCTGCGTGACGGCATTTCCGAACTGCTGCCCAAGACGGCGCAGATGTACCAAACCTTTGCCCGCTTCGCACAGACAGAAGACGAAGAAAGCCCCACCGAGGAAGAACCCTGGGAAACGGTGCACACCGCGCTTTATCAGGACCTCGTGAACGCCGATGTCTCGGGCTACACCGGTCCGCAGGCCGAGATGCTGAAAGAGGCAAAGGCCGCGGTCGGAGACTTCGAAACCATCGGGTTCAAGGAAGGCTTTCTCGAGATCGACGAAGACTGGGGCGATCATGAGGTCTGGCAGACCATCAAGACCTACAGCCCGAAATATACCAACGGCTACTTCCTTAACGCCGTCGACATGCAGAAAACCCCCGAAGGTCCGGCCCTGCGCGATGAGGACGAACGCATCTACGGGATCCTCTTCAAGCGCACGATCTTCATGTCGCTGGTGATCACCTGCAGCTGTATCCTGCTGGGGTACCCGGTGGCGTGGCTTCTGGCGAACCTGCCCGCGCGCAAGGCGAACCTGCTGCTGATCCTTGTGCTGCTGCCGTTCTGGACATCGCTGCTGGTGCGCACCAGCGCCTGGAAGGTGATGCTGCAACAGCAGGGTGTGATCAACGACGTGCTGGTCTGGCTGGGCCTCGTGGCCGATGAATCACGACTTGTGATGATCAACAACCAGTTCGGTACCATCGTGGCGATGACGCACATCCTGCTGCCGTTTATGATCCTGCCGCTCTATTCGGTGATGCAGACCATCCCGCCCAGTTACCTGCGCGCGGCGAAATCGCTGGGGGCGACGAACTGGACGGCGTTCTGGCGGGTCTACTTCCCGCAATCGGTGCCGGGCATCGGCGCGGGGTCGATCCTCGTCTTCATCCTGTCGATCGGCTACTACATCACGCCGGAAATCGTCGGCGGCACGACCGGGACGTTCATTTCGAACCGGATCGCCTATCACATCTCATCCAGCCTCAACTGGGGTCTGGCGGCGGCGCTGGGGTCCATCCTGCTCGCGGTCGTGATGCTGCTCTACTACTGCTACGACAAGATCGTCGGCATCGATAACGTGAAGTTGGGATAAGATCATGGTTGCGATACTCACACCCGTCTCGAAGCGCCCGATGAGCTTTACCCTGCCGGTGCTGGCCGCGGCCGGCGCCTTTGCCGGCATGTTCGTGGGCGCCGCGCAGGGCTCGACCCTGCTGGGTATCCTGGGGGGCGCGGTGCTGATGGCCGCGCTGGCCTTTATCGCGACGGAGGTTCTGGCCGACGAACAGGAAAAGATCTTCCGCTGGGGCCTGATCGCGGTCTTCGCGGTGGCGGGCTTTCTGCTGGGGGCGCTTCCGGGGCTGGTCGTGGGGGCGCTTTTCGGCTGGTTCTTCGGGTGGTTCATCTTCTGGATCGGCGACGGGCGATATCGCGCGCCGCTGGTGCCCTATCTGACCGGCGGCCAGGTGCTGTGGTTCTATGCCTTCCGGGTGATCTGCGGCGCGATCTTCATCTTCCTCATCACGCCGATCATCGTGGTGATGCCGCTGTCCTTCAACGCCGAGGATTTCTTTACCTTCACACCGGAAATGCTGCGCTTCGATCCCGACGGCTACAGCCTCAAGCACTATCGCGACTTCCTGACCAACAGCGAATGGACAAGTGCGGTCTGGAACTCCCTGCGGATCGCGCCGGTGGCGACGTTCATCTCCGTCAGCCTGGGCACACTGGCCGCGATCGGTCTGAGCCAAAGCCATGTGCCCGGCAAACGGGCGATCATGGCGGTGCTGATCTCTCCGATGATCGTGCCGCTGATCATCTCGGCCACGGGCATGTACTTCTTCTACTCCAAGATCGGCATCGTTGGCACGTATTGGGGTGTGGTCCTTGCCCACGCGGTGCTGGGCATTCCCTTCGTGATCATCACCGTGACGGCAACGCTGGTCGGGTTCGACCGGTCGCTGGTGCGGGCCGCCGCCAACATGGGGGCCGATCCGGTCACGACCTTCTTCCGGGTGCAGATGCCGCTCATCCTGCCGGGGGTGATTTCCGGAGGGCTATTCGCCTTCATCACCTCTTTCGACGAAGTCGTCGTGGTGCTCTTTATCGGCTCGGCCGAACTGCAGACGCTGCCGTGGCAGATGTTCACCGGTCTGCGCGAACAGATCAGCCCGACGATCCTTGCGGCGGCGACGATCCTCGTGGCGATCTCGATCTGCCTGCTGGCCACGGTCGAGGTCCTGCGCCGCCGGTCGGAACGCTTGCGCGGCATGAGCCCGGGCTGAACACAAAAGAACCGGCGGGCCAACGCGCGCCGGTTCCTTCAGCCCAAATGATGGATCGGCGCGGCGCACCCCGGGGCAGCCGCGCCGTTCCGTATCAGCTGCGGACCATCTTTTCGTAGCTTTCGGCGATGTCGCGGGTCAGGGCGCCAACCTCGAAAGTGTAATCGCCGATCTGGCCCACCGGCGTCACCTCGGCGGCGGTACCGGTCAGCCAGCACTGTTCGAACCCTTCCAGCTCTTCCGGCATGATGTGCCGTTCGTGGACGGTGATGCCCTTTTCCTTGAGCATGCCGATGACCGTCTGGCGGGTCAGGCCGTTCAAGAAACAGTCGGGCAGGGGCGTGTGCACCTCGCCGTCCTTGACGAAAAAGATGTTGGCGCCGGTCGCCTCGGCCACGTAGCCGCGATAATCCATGAAAAGCGCGTCGGAACAGCCCTTCGCTTCGGCCGCATGCTTGGAGGTGGTGCAGATCATGTAAAGACCCGCGGCTTTGGCGTGCACCGGGATGGTCTCCGGCGACGGGCGCTTCCATTTCGAGATGTCGAGCTTGGCGCCCTTCATCTTGGCATCGCCATAATAGTTGCCCCAGCCCCAGACCGCGATGGCCAGGTGCACCGGGTTGCGGGCCGAGCTGACCCCCATATCCTCGCCCGCGCCGCGCCAGGCGAGAGGGCGCACATAGGCATCGGTCAAACCGTTGGCAGCGAGCACCTCGGCCTTGGCGGCCTCGATCTCATCGACCGTATAGGGGATTTCGAAATCGAGGCAGCTGGCGGAATAGTGCAGCCGTTCGGTGTGCTTGCGCGACAGGAAGATCTTGCCGTTGTAGCAGCGTTCGCCTTCGAAAACCGAGCTGGCGTAATGCAAGGCATGGGTCAGCAGGTGTACCTGAGCGGAGCGCCAGTCAACCAGCTGCCCATCCATCCAGATCTTGCCGTCACGGTCATCATATCCCCCTGCCATCACACTCTCCCTTTGGCTGGAAATTTGCGTTTGTTGCGCAAATCAGGACCGAAACGGACATAATGTTGCGCCAAAACTGAGAATCGCTACCAGTTCACGCTTGGAATGTCAACAAGGCTGACTTAAAGTGCCTCTTGAACGGGCAAAGGCCGGAGGGCGCGATGGCAGAGGGGCAAAACCTGCAGGGCCACGGGGGCGAATCGCTTCTGTTTCTGACGGACGAACAGCTGCGACAGGGCATCGAGGCGATGTTCTTTGCCTATCGCGGCTTTACCGCCGATCCCGACCGGATCCTGCAGGACATGTCCTATGGCCGCGCGCATCACCGCGCGATCCATTTCATCAACTGCGCCCCCGGCACCACCGTCAACAATCTGCTGAGCATCCTGGGCGTGACCAAGCAATCGCTCAACCGGGTGCTGCGCACGCTGATCGAGGATGGTCTGGTCGAAAGCCGCGTCGGCCGCACCGACAAGCGCGAACGCCATCTTTTCCTGACCGAGGTCGGCAAGGAGCTTGAGCAGCGGCTGTCGGATGCGCAAAGATCGCGCATGCGCGCGGCGTTCCGGCAGGCCGGGCCAGAGGCGGTGACCGGGTTCCGACGGGTGCTCGAGGCGATGATGGAGCCCGAGATGCGCCGCCAGTTCCACAGCCTCAGGGGAGGGTCGGATGAGCGATCATGATGCGCATCTGCTGATTGTCGATGACGATGAACGCATTCGCGGGCTTCTGCAGAAATTCCTGATCCGGCATGGCTTCCTCGTGACCTCGGCCCGCGACGCGGCCCATGCCCGGCGGATCCTGTCGGGGCTGGATTTCGACCTGATCGTCCTGGACGTCATGATGCCCGGAGAGGACGGCGTGAGCCTGACGCGCGGCATTCGCGAAACCAGCGCCACGCCGATCCTGCTGCTGACCGCGAAGTCCGAGACCGAGGACCGCATCGCGGGGCTCGAGGCCGGGGCCGACGACTACCTTGCCAAACCGTTCGAGCCCAAGGAGCTGCTGTTGCGGATCAACGCGATCCTGCGGCGGATGCCCGACACGACCGCCAAGGATGCCGCCCCCAAGCTGCTGAACCTCGGGCCGATCCGCTATGACATCGAACGCGGCGAGATGTGGCGCGGCGACGATCTTGTCCGTCTGACCGCAACCGAAAGTCAGCTGATGAAGATCTTTTCCGCCCGCCCCGGAGAGGCCGTCAGCCGTGCCAGCCTGGTCGAGGATCTGGGCCGGGATCGCGGGCAGAGCCAGGAACGCGCGGTAGATGTGCAGATCACCCGCCTCCGCCGCAAGATCGAGGATGACCCCAAGCAGCCGCGCTATCTGCAGACCGTGCGCGGCGCGGGCTACATGCTGGCGCCGGACTGAGGCGGGGCGCTTTGTCGTCGATCGGCACGGCGTAGACAAAAGATATCGCGCGACAATGTCTTTCTGCCAGTTTCGCCGGAAATCAACATGCTCTAGGGTCCGGTCGGACCGATGAAGACACCCGTAGGAGGTTCCCGTGGCGACAGCCCTTTTGACCCATGCCGATTGCCTGACCCACGTCACCCCCGACGGGCACCCCGAACGCGTGGCGCGGCTGGAACACCTGCTGCACGCCCTTGAACCGCTGGACCTCAAGCGCATGACCGCGCCGCTGTGCGAGGATGCGGATATTCTGCTGGCGCATCCGCAGCACTATCTCGACCGGCTCGAGGATGCGCTGCCGCACAAGAGCTTTCACCAGATCGACGGCGACACCTGGATGTCGCCCGGATCGCTGAATGCCGCGCGACGGGGCGTCGGGGCGGCGATCAAGGCCGTGGACATGGTGCTGGGTGGCGAGGTCGGCAACGCCTTCTGCGCCACGCGTCCGCCGGGGCACCACGCCGAAAAGGCGACGGCGATGGGGTTCTGCCTGTTCGGTACCGCCGCCATCGCGGCGAAACACGCGCTCGAACGGCAAGGGCTCGACCGGGTCGCGGTGGTGGATTTCGACGTGCATCACGGCAACGGCACACAGGATCTGCTTTGGAACGAATCGCGCGCGCTCGCGGTGACAAGCCAGCAGATGCCGCTTTGGCCGGGCACCGGCCAGCCGTCGGAACGCGGCGCGCATGACAACATCCTGAACGTGCCGCTGCCCCCCGAAAGCGGCGGCGCCGAGATGCGCGCCGCCTACGAAGGCCAGGTCTTTCCGCGTCTGCGCGATTTCAAGCCCGAGCTAATCATCGTCTCGGCCGGCTTCGACGCGCATCAGGACGACCCTTTGGCGAACCTCAACTGGTCGACGGCGGATTTCGCCTGGATCACCCGGCACATCTGCGCGATCGCCGCAGAGGTCTGCGGCGGCAAGGTGGTCTCGACACTTGAGGGGGGCTATGATTTGCAGGCGCTGGCGGCGGCGGGAAAGGCCCATGTGCAGGAATTGATGGAGGCAGCGCAATGACCGGTGCGGCGGTGGACGAAATGAGCTTTGAACAGGCGATGACAGAGCTTGAGCAGGTGGTGGGCCAGCTCGAGCGCGGCGATGTGGCGCTGGAGGATTCCATTGCCCTTTACGAACGCGGCGCGCAGCTCAAGAAACGCTGCGAGACCAAGCTCAAGGAGGCCGAGGAAAAGGTCGCGGCGATCACGCTCGACGGCGACGGCAACCCGAAAGGCACGACGCCTGTCGAAGGGCTCTGACCCGTTGTTCACCGACAGGCTGACCGACACCGCGACGCGGATCGACGCGCATCTTGCGGCGGTCCTTGCATCGCGCCCCGATCTGCCGGTCACCCAAGGCATGCGCTATGCACTGCGTGGCGGCAAGAAGCTGCGCGGCTTTCTGGTGATCGAGGCGGCGCGGCTGCACGACATACCCGAAACACAGGCGATCTGGCCCGCAGCCGCGATCGAGGCGGTGCATGCCTATTCGCTGGTACATGACGATCTGCCCTGCATGGACGACGACGACCTGCGCCGGGGCCTGCCCACGGTGCACCGCAAATGGGACGACGGCACCGCGGTGCTGGTGGGCGATGCCCTGCAGGCGCTGGGGTTTGAACTGGCAGGCCACGAAAACGTCGGATCGCCCGAGGTGCGCGCGAATCTGATGCTGAGCCTCGCGCGCGCCGCGGGGGCCGAGGGCATGGTGCTGGGGCAGGCACTGGACATCGCCGCGGAAACCGCTGCCACACCGCTGACGCTAGAGCAGATCACCGCATTGCAGGCTGGCAAGACCGGCGCGCTCATCGGTTGGTCGGCCGAGGCCGGCGCGCGGCTGGCAGGCGCCGATCCCGCGCCGCTGGGCCGCTACGCCGCCGCTCTTGGCCTCGCGTTTCAGATCGCCGACGACATTCTTGACGTGACCGGCGATGCCGCCGAGGTCGGCAAGGCCGTCGGCAAGGATGCCGCTGCGGGCAAGGCGACGTTCGTGTCGCTTCTGGGGCTGGACGGGGCGAAACGTCGCGCCGATGCGCTGGTGACCGAGGCCTGCGATGCGCTATCGTGCTATGGCGCGCGAGCCGCAACCTTGAAGGAGGCGGCGCGTTTCGTTATCGCCCGCCGGAACTGATCGCCCAAGGAGGGGCCGACCATGGCATCCAGGCCAGAGACCCCGTTGCTCGACCGCGTGCAGACGCCTGCCGACCTCAAGCGCTTTTCCGATGCAGAGCTGTCGCGGCTGGCGCACGAGCTGCGCGCCGAAACCATCGCCGCGGTGTCTGAAACTGGCGGCCATCTGGGCGCCGGGCTGGGCGTGGTCGAATTGACCGTGGCGCTGCATGCGGTGTTCGACGCGCCGCGCGACAAGATCATCTGGGATGTCAGCCACCAGTCCTATCCGCACAAGATCCTGACCGGCCGACGTGACCGGATGCGTACGATCCGCCAGAAGGACGGGCTGAGCGGGTTCACCAAACGCTCTGAATCGCCCTACGATCCGTTCGGCGCGGCGCATAGCTCGACATCGATCAGCGCGGGGCTTGGCTTTGCCGTCGCGCGCGATCTGGGCGGGGCGTCCGACACCGGGCATGGCGATTCCATCGCGGTGATTGGCGACGGCGCGATGTCGGCGGGCATGGCCTATGAGGCGATGAACAACGCAGGTGGCCTTAACAAGCGGATGATTGTCATCCTCAATGACAACGAGATGTCGATTGCGCCGCCCACCGGGGCGATGTCATCCTACCTCAGCCGCCTGTATGCCGAAGCGCCGTTTCATGACCTCAAGGCCGCGGCCAAGGGCGCGGTCAGCCTGCTGCCGGAACCGTTCCGCGAAGGTGCGCGCCGGGCCAAGGACATGATCAAGGGCATGGCCGTCGGCGGCACCCTCTTCGAGGCGCTGGGCTTTTCCTACCTCGGCCCCATCGACGGGCATGATCTGAGCCAGCTGCTGCCGGTACTGCGCACGGTGCGCCAGCGCGCGACCGGCCCGATCCTGATCCATGTGCTGACGCAAAAGGGCAAGGGCTACGCCCCGGCCGAGGCGGCCAGCGACAAGGGCCACGCCACGGCCAAGTTCGACGTGATCACCGGCAAGCAGGCCAAGGCGCCCAGCAACGCGCCCAGCTATACCAAGGTGTTCGGCGAGACACTCACGACCCTCGCCGCCGACGATCCGCGCATCTGCGCCGTCACCGCCGCGATGCCGGACGGCACCGGGCTGAACCTTTTTGCCGAGCGCTATCCCAGCCGCTGCTTCGATGTGGGCATCGCCGAACAGCACGGCGTCACCTTTGCCGCCGGGCTGGCGGCGGGTGGCATGCGGCCCTTCTGCGCGATGTATTCGACGTTCCTGCAACGCGGATACGATCAGGTCGTGCACGACGTTGCGATCCAGCGTCTGCCGGTGCGCTTTGCCATCGACCGGGCCGGGCTGGTCGGGGCCGATGGCGCGACCCATGCGGGCAGCTATGACATCGCCTATATGGCCAACCTGCCCGGCATGGTGGTGATGGCCGCCGCCGACGAGGCCGAGCTCAAGCACATGGTCGCCACTGCGGCGGCGCATGACGAGGGGCCCATCGCCTTTCGCTATCCGCGCGGTGAGGGCGAGGGCGTCGAGATGCCCGAACGCGGCGAGGTGCTGGAGATCGGCAAGGGCCGGATGATCCGCGAAGGATCGCGCGTGGCGATCCTGTCTTTCGGCACCCGGATGGGCGAGGTGATGCGCGCCTGCGAAACGCTGGACGCCCAAGGGATCACGCCGACGGTCGCCGATGCCCGCTTTGCCAAGCCGCTGGATCGCGACCTGATCCTGACGCTGGCCCGGGAACACGAGGCGCTGATCACCATCGAAGAGGGCGCGGTGGGCGGCTTTGGCAGCCACGTCGCACAGCTTCTGGCCGAGGAAGGCGTATTCGACACGGGCCTGCGCTACCGGTCGATGGTGCTGCCGGACATCTTCATCGATCAGGCCAGCCCTGCGGATATGTACGCGGTGGCGGGGCTCAATGCGGCGGATATCGCGGCAAAGGTGCTGTCGGTGCTGGGTGTCGAAAGCATCGGCAAACGCGCCTAGGCGACGTTGCCCCGGGGCCGATCCGTCAGACCAGCCCCTGCCAGATCATCGCAAAGAACAGCACGATTCCCCCGATGACGGTGTAGCCCGCGGCCATGAAGGCACCGTCGCGGGTCAGCAGGCCGACGGTTAGCAGCGACACCGCCAGCGCGCTGACCGAGGTGAACATCGGCAGGATCTCAAGGAACGGCCACGTGAGCGCGGTCAGAAAGATCGCCAGCGTCGCGAGAAACCGCATCGGCTTGATCGTCAGGGGCCGCAGCCGCCCGCGCGAATGGCGGTCGACCCAGCGGGCAGGCCGGATAAGGAAATCATGCGCCTGCCGCATCCTGTCGGCGGTGACGCTGCGCCGCATCAGGACATCGGGCAGCCAAAGGTGATCGCGGTGCAGCAGTTTCTGTATCGTGATCAGCATGATGATCAGCCCGCCGATGGTGGGCATCCCCGGAATCGCCGAAATCGGAGAGACCAGCACCAGCGCGGGCACCAGGATCGCCGGGGCAAAGGACTGATCTCCGATCCGGCTGAGCACATCGCGCACGGAAACGCGGGCATCGCCGTCGCCCGGCAACAGGGTGCCGATCAGATGCGTGAGGTCGACCGGGGCGCCATCGGGCGCGCTGCTATTGTCCGGCTTCATCGGTCAACAGGGCCTGCAAGCCGACGCGGTAGTCGGGATAGGTCAGATCGATCCCAAGCTCGTGCTTGATCCGGTCGTTCGATACGCGCTTGCTTTCGGCATAAAAGCTGCGCGCCATCGGCGACAGCTTGGCCTTTTTGAAGGGCACGGCCGGGGGCACCGGCAGGCCCAGCAGTTCCGCGGCATAGCCGATCACGTCCTGCGGCGGGGCGGGATCGTCGTCACAGACGTTGTAGACCGCGCCAGGGTTGGGCTGCGCGATCGACGCGACCAGAACCTGCGCGATGTCGTCCACATGGATACGGCTGAAGACCTGGCCGGGTTTCACAATCCGCTGGGCATTGCCCGTGCGCACCTTGGCAAACGGGCCACGCCCGGGACCGTAGATGCCGGCCAGCCGAAAAAAGTGGATCGGCAGGCCGGGAATCGCACCCCAGGCGGCCTCGGCCTCGACCCGGCGCTGACCACGTTCGGTGCTGGGGTGCAGCGGCGTGGATTCGTCCACCCAGTCGCCGTGGTGATCGCCATAGACGCCGGTTGTCGATAGATACCCGGCCCAGTAGAACTGCCGCGCTCGCGCCGCGATCTCGTCCGCGATCAGCCGCAGCGTCGGGTCGCCGTCGTCGTCCGGTCCGGCCGAGATCAGCAGATGCGTCGTACCCTCGAGCGCGTCGATCAAGGCGGCCTTGTCCCAAAGGATCGGCGTAACGCCGGTGTCGGCCAGTTCCGCCATCTTGTCGGGCGACCGGGTGGTGCCCAGCACGGTCCAGCCCTCCGGCACCAGCAGCCGCGCCAGCGCGCGGGCCGAATATCCATGTCCAAGCGAAAGCAGGCGGTGTGTCATGCGGGGTAAGTGGCGGCAAGCGGCACGGAATGCAAGAGGTGTTGCGGTACGGCGATCAGGTGCTATCTTGGCGTTAATTATTGTTAACTTTGACAGAAACCGCTTTTCGGACCACCGCATGACCGACAAAAAACCTGGACTCGACGCCGCCTATGCCCTGCAATCGGCGGATGACAACCGCGCGCTTTATGCCGATTGGGCAGAAAGCTATGACAGCAGCTTTGCCGGAGAGATGGACTACGTGCTGCCGCTGCGCGTTGCCGAAGCCTACCTCGACGTTGCCGGGCCTGACGCGGGCCCGGTGCTGGACGTGGGGGCGGGCACCGGCCTTTGTGGCGCGGCGCTGCGCGACCTGGGCATCGGCCCGATCGAGGCGACCGACCTGTCGCCGCAGATGCTTGCCGTGGCCGAGCGCAAGGGCATTTACACCCGCTTGTTCGAGGCTGACCTTCTGCAGGGGCTGCCCTGCGACAACGGCGCCTATACCGGGGTGGTGAGTTCAGGCACCTTCACCACGGGTCATCTGGGGGCCGAGGCGCTGGACGAGGTGCTGCGCATCATCCGGCCCGGCGGCTGGCTGGCGATTTCGGTCAATCGCCGCCACTACGACGAGGGCGGCTTTGCCGAGGCTCTTGCCGCCCGCGACGGCCGGATCACGACGCTTGAGGTGCGCGACGTGCGCAACTATGGCCCCGGTGCGCAAGGCGACCATGCGCAGGACCTTGGGCGGATTGTCACCTGTCGGTTGCGCTGATCGGCGACAATCGGCGCATGTCGTTTTCGCCCCGTTGCGGGAATCGGCGGATCGGGTAAGCCCGTCCCAGCGTTAACTGCCTTTGGAAAAAGCATGTCCAACCTGACCCGTCGCGCCGCCATGACCGGCCTGCTGATGAGCCTGGCCGCCTGTGCCAGCGGCACGCCCCAGCCCGAACTGAGCTTTGTCGCGGTGCCCAAGGGCCCGCCGCTTTATCCCAACGAAACGCCGGAGCTGCGGCAGCTGATCAACAAGTGGGCCGACCATTACGAATTGCCCCGACCGCTTGTGCACCGTCTGGCGATCCGCGAAAGCACGCACCGTCCCTGGGCGCGCAACGGCCCCTACTACGGGCTGCTGCAGATCCTGCCCGCCACGGCGCGCAGCATGGGGTTCCGGGGCAAGAACTCCGATCTTCTGGATGCCGACACGAACCTCAAATACGCGCTGAAGTACCTGCGGGGCGCGTGGCTATTGTCTGATGGCGATCACGCCACCGCAATCAAGTGGTACGCCCGCGGCTATTACTACGAGGCGAAGCGGCGCGGGATGCTGGTGGAAACCGGCCTGCGGTCCTGAGGTCGAGGGGGCGACCCCCGACCGCACGGGCCTTATGTCAGGGCCAAGGACCCAAAGACGAGATCAGGCGGCGTAGTCCGACCCTTCGGCATCCAGGATGGCCTTCAGCTCGGCCAGGTGCCGCACGTCCTGTTCGGGATATTCTTCCAGTTCGCGCGCGGTCTTTTCCGCGATCTCGTCGCTCAGCACCTTGAGCGGCTGGCCGGTCTGCAGCGCGCGGATGTAGGTTTCGGCGGCGCGTTCGAAATAATAGAGCCGGTTGAAGGTTTCGGCCACGGTGTCGCCGATGATCATGATGCCGTGATTGCCCATCACCATGACCTTTTGCTTGGGATCGGTGAAAAGCTGCGCGCAGCGTTCGCCTTCGTCCTCGAACGCGAGGCCGCCATAGTCGCGGTCATAGGCGATGCGGTTGTAGAAGGTGGCGCAGTTCTGGTCGATCGGCGGCAGCGTCGGATCGGCAAGGCAGGCCAGCACCGTGGCATGGATCGAATGCACATGCATCGCGCAGCGGGCCTGGGGGCAGTGCCGGTGCAGACCGCCGTGCAGGCCCCAGGCCGTGGGGTCCGGCGCATTGGGGCCGCTGAGCGTTTCGGGATCCTCGGCATCCACCACGATCAGGTCGGAGGCACGGATCCGGGCGAAATGCATCTGGTTGGGGTTCATCAGGAACCGCGTGCCGGTGTCGTTGATCGACAGGGAAAAGTGGTTGGCCACCCCTTCGTGCATATTGAGCCGCGCGGTCCAGCGGAAGGCGGCGGCAAGGTCCACCCGTTCCTGCCAGTGGTCGATATTGGGGCGCATCTGGGTGAGGGTCATCGGGACACTCCTTTTGGGGCTGGGGCGGGTTTCCGCGCCAGAGTATGCCCGGCCCGGGGCAAAAGGCCAGAGCGGTCAGGCCAATAAGGCGCAAAGCTGTGCCTCGGCCCGGCGCAAACCCCGAATCTCGGGCGCGTCGGCCAGCGCGGCCCGGTCGTCGGGCGCATCGGTTAGGGCCACCACATCGGGGTGGATATAGGATTTGCGCGCAATCGTCGGCGTGTTGTGCAACCGCTCGGACGCGGCCTCGGACAGCGCCTTGATGGTCGGACCATCGCTGGACAGCGCGGCCTCGAGGGCTGCGACGCTGCCGTTCCAGGTGCGAAAGGTCTTGGCGGTGATGCCGGACTGGCCGGTCATCTCTGCCAGCAGCGCGTTCACCTCTCCGGCGGTGACGGCGTGACCTTCGCCCGCGTCGTCGGTCCAGGAGATCAGCGTTGGCCCGGCCAAATCGTCCAGCGCGCCCAGCACCCGGTTGAGCGTGCGGTCGCGCAGGCGGCTGCGAATGCGCGCGCCGCCCTTGCCGGTGTAGCTCAGGCGAATTTCCCCTCCATCCAGGCTGAAGTGTTTGGGCCGCAGGGTCGAGGCCCCGAAGGTCTTGTTGCGGCGCGCATAGTCGGGGCTGCCCACGCGCAGCGCCGCCCGGTCGAGCAGCGCCAGCAGGGCGGCGATGGCAAATTGTCGTTCGCCCGGTTCCCGTTCCCGGAGGTCGCGCAGGATGCGGCGGCGCAGGGCAGGCAGCGCTGCGCCAAAGGCGGGCAGGTCGTCGTATTTCGCCCGGGCGCGGAAATCGGTCCAGTCCGGATGGTAGCGGTATTGCTTGCGCGTGCGCGCGTCGCGCCCCGTGGCCTGCAGGTGGCCCAGCGGTTCGGGGCAGATCCAGACGTCGCTGTAGGCCGGTGGGACGGCCAGCGCGTCGATGCGGGCGCGTTCGCCCTTGTCGTCGATATGTGTCCCGTCGGGGGCGGTATAGCTCCAGCCGCGACCGCGACGCCGCCGGGTGATCCCGGGGCGGTCATCCGGGTAATAGACAAGGTCGGTCGGGGTCATCATGCAGGGCAACGCGGGGCGCGGGACCGGGTTCCCGCAGCGGCGCGCTTGCGCCTGCTGTGCGTTGGTGTCACCTTGCCGCGACAGCAGCCGCGCGGGGAGTTTCATGCAGGATCAGATCAGTCTTGAGGTCGTCACGCCCGAGGCCCCCGCGCCGGAAATGTTCGATGCCGCCGATGCGGCGGTGGACCGGCTGATCGCGCTCTACGATGCCTCGATCACCTTTCTGTGCGACCGATTCAACGCCGCCATGGCAGAGGGCCATCCCGGCGTGCGCTTCCGCGCCTTCTATCCCGAGGTGCGGTTCACCATCACCAGCTACGCCAAGGTCGACAGCCGCCTGAGCTTTGGCCACGTGTCCGAGCCGGGCACCCATGCCACCAGCGTCACCCGGCCCGATCTTTTCGCCGCCTACCTGCGCCAGCAGATCGGCCTCTTGATCGCCAACCACGGCGCGTCGGTGCAGATCGGCCTGTCGACGACGCCGATGCCTGTGCATTTCGCCGTGGCCAACCGCGAAGGCATCACCGTCCCGCAGGAAGGGGCGGCGGATTTCATCCTGCGCGATGTCTTCGACGTGCCGGACCTCAGCACCACGAACGACGACATCGTCAACGGCATGGCGCAACCGGCCGAGGATGGCGCCGCGCCGCTGGCCCCCTTCACCGCGCAGCGGGTGGATTATTCGCTGGCCCGGCTGGCGCATTACACCGCCACCGATGCCGAGCATTTCCAGAACCATGTCCTGTTCACCAACTACCAGTTCTACGTCAGCGAATTCGAAGCCTACGCGCGCAAGATGCTGGCCGATCCCGACAGCGGCTACATCAGCTTTGTTAGTACCGACAATGTCGAGATCACCGGCCCCGACGACGAGATTCCGCCGACGCCCAAGACGCCGCAGATGCCGACCTACCACCTCAAGCGCAAGGGCGGGGCGGGGATCACGCTGGTCAACATCGGGGTGGGCCCGTCGAACGCCAAGACGGCGACGGACCACATCGCGGTGCTGCGCCCGCATGCCTGGCTGATGGTCGGGCATTGCGCGGGCCTGCGCAATTCGCAAAGCCTTGGGGATTTCGTGCTGGCGCACGCCTATCTGCGCGAAGACCGGGTGTTGGACGACGATCTGCCGGTCTGGGTGCCGATCCCGGCTCTGGCGGAAATCCAGATCGCGCTGGAAAAGGCGGTGGCCGAGGAAACCCAGCTTGAAGGCTACGACCTCAAGCGGATCATGCGCACCGGCACGGTCGCGTCGGTCGACAACCGCAACTGGGAACTGCGCGACCAGCGCGGGCCGGTGCAGCGCCTGAGCCAGTCGCGCGCCGTGGCGCTTGACATGGAAAGTGCCACGATCGCCGCCAACGGGTTCCGCTTCCGGGTGCCCTACGGAACCCTGCTGTGTGTCAGCGACAAGCCGCTGCATGGCGAGTTGAAGCTGCCCGGAATGGCGTCGGATTTCTACAAGACCCAGGTCGCGCGGCATCTGATGATCGGCATTCGCGCGATGGAACGGCTGCGCGACATGCCGCTGGAACGCATCCACAGCCGGAAATTGCGTAGTTTTGAGGAAACAGCCTTCCTTTGACGCGGCGAAAAGCGCAGGAAACATGCGTTTTTGCCTTGCAATGGCATACTAACAGTTGTGTTAGATAGCTACATCCGGTTTACTACGCGGAATGAGGCCCAAATAACGGGCAGAGAAGGAGACCATGAAATGGCGAAGCCGATGACAAAGACGCAGCTTGTGGCCGCTCTGGCCGAAGAGATGGGCAGCGACAAGAAAAGCGCAAGCGCGGCACTGGATGCCGTTTGCAGCCTGATCACCAAGGAAGTGGCCGCCGGCGGCGCCGTCACCCTGCCGGGCGTGGGCAAGATCTACTGCCGTGAACGCCCCGAGCGGATGGTGCGCAACCCCGCCACCGGTGAGCAGTTCAAGAAAGAGGCCGACAAGGTGGTCAAGATGACCATCGCCAAGGCGCTCAAGGACAGCGTGAACGGCTGATCGCCCGACATCAGTTTTTCGGATCAGGGTCGCCCGGGGCGGCCCTTTTTCGTGGCGCGGACCGCATCTGGTGTTTCGGACCGAATGGCCCGCAACCCGAAATTCTTGAGAATTTCGGCTCCGGAAACCTCGAGGTTTCCGTGCGCCGGACCTCTGGAAAAACGCCGGGGCTATCGCAATCAGGCGTCAGCGAGTGCGGCGATCTGCGCCCCCCCGGCGTCGAAATTATGGGGCGAAAGCCAACGCTCGAACCGTGCCTTCTGCGCGGGCCATTCGCTGTCGAGCATGGCGTACCAAGCGGTATCCCGGTTTCGGCCCTTGACCACCGCCGCCTGCCGGAACGTGCCCTCATAGGTGAACCCCAGGCGGATCGCCGCGCGCCGCGACGGGGCGTTGAGCGCATTGCATTTCCATTCGTAGCGGCGGTAGCCCAGATCGTCGAAGACGTGCTGCATCATCAGATACATTGCCTCGGTCGCGCCTGTGGTGGCCTGCAGCGCCGGGGCAAAGTGGATGTTGCCCACCTCGATCACGCCCATGTCCGGCGTGATGCGCAGATAGCTGGCAAGCCCCTGCGGCACGCCATTGGCGTCGCGGATGGTGTAGAACACCGGGTCATCGCCATCGCAGACTGGCGCCAGCCAATGGGCAAAGGCGTCTTGGGTAGCGAACGGCTCTTGCGGCAGATAGGTCCATCCGGCCCCGGATGTGTCCGCCGCGAAGGCGTCAAACAGCGGCCCGGCATCGTCGGGCTGCGTCGGGGTCAGGCTGACGTACCGCCCTGCCAGGTCGGCCGTCGTTGGGCGCGGGCGCGGCAGGCGGATCGCGACGCGCGGGCCAAGACGCTGGCCCGCGGCATTTCTTTCCTCAGCCAAAGACCCGGCCCAGGGCGCCGTCCACCGCGCTCAGAATGTGGTCGATGTCATCCTTCGTGGCGATCAGCGCGGGCGAGAAACACAGGGTGTTGTTGTAGCCTGGCACCGACCGGTTGGTGGCCCCGATGATCACCCCCTGCGCCATGCAGTCGGCGACGACCGCCTGCACGCGCTTTTCCTCCATCGGCGCGCGGCTGTCGCGATCCGCGACCAGTTCCGCGCCCAGAAACAGCCCCTTGCCGCGTACGTCGCCGATGACCTTGTGCTTGTCCATCAGCCCGCCAAGCGCCTCCAGCATGTAGTCGCCCATGGCCAGCGTGTTGCCGAGCAGGTCCTCGTCCTCGATGATGCGCATGTTTTCCAATGCCGCCGCCGGACCGGCCGTGCACCCGCCGAAGGTCGAGATGTCGCGGAAATAATCCAGCGGATCGCTGGCATCGGATTTGAACAGCTCGAATACCGCTTCGGAGGTGGCAAGGCAGGCGATGGCGGCATAGCCCGAGGCGACGCCCTTGGCCATGGTCACCATGTCGGGCTCGATCCCGTAGTGCTGATACCCGAACCAGGTGCCGGTGCGCCCGACGCCGCAGACGACCTCGTCGATATGCAGCAGGATGTCGTATTTGCGGCAAATCTCTTGCACGCGGGGCCAGTAACCTTCGGGCGGGGTGATGACGCCACCGCCCGCCGTCACGGGCTCAAGGCAGAGCGCACCGACGGTGTCGGGGCCTTCGCGCAGGATCACCTCTTCGATCTGGTTGGCGGCCCAGATCCCGTAGCCTTCGGTCGGGGCGCCCTCTTGCTCAAAGGCGCGGTATTCCAGGCAATGCGGCACCCGCACGAACCCCGGCGCGAAGGGGCCGTATTGCGCGTTGCGCTGGTCCTGACCACCCGCCGACAGGCAGCCGATGGTGGTGCCGTGATAATCGCGGTCGCGGTAGAGGATCTTGTGCTTCTTGCCGCCATAACGCTTGTGCGCGATCTGGCGGACCATCTTGAAGGCCTTCTCATTCGCCTCGGACCCCGAGTTCGTATAGTAAAGCCGGGTAAGGCCCGGCATCTTTTCCAGCAGCTTTTCGGCGAAAAGAGCGCCTGGAATCGACCCGGCGGACCCGGCGAAATAGTTCAGCTTGAGCAACTGGTCACGCACCGCGTTGGCGATGCTTTCGCGCCCGTAACCCACGTTCACGGTCCAGACCGCCCCCGACACGGCATCCAG
The DNA here is from genome assembly GCF_049323015.1 of Thalassococcus sp. BH17M4-6. Taxonomy (NCBI): domain Bacteria; kingdom Pseudomonadati; phylum Pseudomonadota; class Alphaproteobacteria; order Rhodobacterales; family Roseobacteraceae; genus Thalassococcus; species Thalassococcus sp. BH17M4-6. Next base: position 113,392 of record NZ_JBMPGU010000009.1, on the reverse strand, counting down.
GTGTTCCTTGCCGTTCTGGTCCCAGACCTTCATTCCTTTGCCTTCGACGATGATCCGGGGATCGGATGTCTCGTAGGGTTTGTGCTGGCTCAGGTGATGCCAGATATGCGCCTTGTCCGCCGCCACGACGCGGCTCAGATCGTTTTCGCCATAGGTGCCGTCCATGCCGGGAACTCCTTTCGTGTTCTGAAAACCGGAAGTCGGCGTTCGGGGCCTTGCCCCGCCGCCTTTTGTCCTATTGAGACCTAAGATTGGGCAATGATTAGGGCCAGTTCAGGCGTTGATGTAAGTCCAGACTGCGGGGATTCCGGCCTCCCCAACGATAGCGGAATGGCGAAGCCCTTGAAATCATGGTCAGAGTTATGCGGCGGCAGGGCCATCGAGCCGCCCACCCACCTGCCTTCCTGATCCTGAAGTGCCACAAAAACCGTTGATCGGACGCCTGTTTTCCGGTCGGATCACCCCAGAGCATCCAACGAGGTGCCCGCGCAGGAGGCCGCAACCGGCCCGGACGCAGAATTGCCCCAGGCCGCAAAGGCCGGGGTTCAACACGGGAGACTGACAATGTCGATGAAGCATGTAATCATGGGAACTGCCGCGGCGCTTGCGCTGACCGCCGGCGCACCGGCCTTTGCCGCCGGTCACGGATCGATCACCGTGGCCTATTTCCTCGAATGGCCGATGCCGTTCGAATACGCCAAGCAGATGGGCACCTACGAAGAAGAGATGGGCGTCGACATCAACTGGGTCAGCTTCGACACCGGCACCGCGATGTCGGCGGCGATGGCCTCGGGTGATGTGCAGCTGGCCGTCAGCCAGGGCGTGCCGCCCTTCGTGGTGGCGACCAGCGCGGGCCAGGACCTGCAGGCGCTCGACGTCGCGGTGAGCTATTCCGACAACGACAACTGCGTCGTGGCCGAAGCGCTCGAGATCGACAAGGACAGCGCCGGCGAACTGGCGGGCAAGAAGGTTGCCGTGCCGCTGGGCACCGCCGCGCATTACGGATTCCTCAAGCAGATGGACCATTTCGGCGTCGACGTGGCCAGCCTTGATGTCGTCGACATGGCGCCGCCCGATGGCGCCGCGGCCATCGCGCAGGGCTCGGTCGACATGTTCTGCGGCTGGGGCGGATCGCTGCGCCGTGCCAAGGAATTCGGCAATGTGCTGCTGACCGGTGCCGAGAAAGAGGAACTGGGCATCCTTGTCTTCGACGTCACCTCCGGCCCCGCGGGCTGGGTGGCCGAGAACAGCGATCTGGTGGCCAAGTTCCTCAAGGTCACGGCGGATGCCAACGCCATGTGGGCGGACGAGGCCAACCACGCCGAGATGCTGCCGGTGATCGCCAAGGATGCGGGCATGTCCGAAGAGGACACGATGGCGACCATGTCGACCTTTGTCTTCCCGACGGTCGAGGATCAGCTGTCCGAGAAATGGCTGGGCGGTGGCGCGGCCGAGTTCATGGGTGGCGTCGCGCAGGTCTTTGTCGATGCGGGTTCCATCGACGGGGCGCTCGACAGCTATGCGGACAACGTCAACACCGGCCCGCTGGCCGCTGCGGGCGATATGTAAACGCATCGAAACGGGGGGCCGGGCAAATGTCCGGCCCTTCGTTCGCAAAGACCTCGCGCCGCGGCGCATACCGGGAGATGGCCAATGTCCGGACTGAAGATCGCGAACCTGTCGATGCGCTTTGACCTGCCCAACGGCAGCTCTGTCCAGGCGCTGCAGGATGTGTCGCTCGACCTCAAATCCGGAGAGTTGATGAGCGTCCTGGGCCCGTCCGGCTGCGGCAAGACCACGCTTCTGAACATCGTGGCGGGGTTTCTGGCCCCGACCGAAGGGGTGATCGAGCTGAACGGCCATCGCGTCACCGGGCCGGATGCCGAGCGTGGCATGGTGTTCCAGCAGGGCGCGCTTTTCGAATGGATGAACGTGCGCGAAAACGTCAGCTTTGGCCCGCGCATGGCCGGTCAGCGCGAAAGCGACTGGGCCAGCAACGTCGATCACCTGCTGGATGTGGTGGGCCTGCGCGATTTCAAGGAAAAGGCGGTTTACGAACTGTCCGGCGGCATGCAGCAGCGGGTGGCGCTGGCGCGCTGCCTGGCCAATGATCCGGATGTCATTCTGATGGACGAACCTTTGGGCGCGCTGGATGCGCTGACCCGGGAAAAAATGCAATCGCTGGTCCTCAAGCTCTGGAAGGAAACCGGCAAGACCATCATTCTGATCACTCATTCCGTCGAAGAGGCGCTTTTGTTGGGCGAACGGCTGCTCGTCATGGCGCCGCGCCCGGGCCGCATTCACCGCGAATACCGGCTCCCCTTCGCCGATCTCGGGGTCGAGACTGATCTGCGCGAGGTCAAGAAACATCCTGAATTCGCCACCCGGCGCGAGGAAATTCTAAGCATGATCTGGGACATGGAAGAAGAGATCATGGGTCGGTCGGAGGATGCGGCATGATCGTTTTCCTGATCTACGCGGCGATTTTCGTCGCCTCGTTCTTTATCGTGAAGCTGGTGGTCAAGACCGCCACGAACGACTTTACCTCGCTCAAGACGGTGACATTCGGCGATGAAAGCGCGGTGCGGCCCAACCGCATCGCCAGCATCATTTCGATCCTCACCATCTTTCTGCTCTGGGGCGCGTTCACCGGATCGAAGCTGGTGCCGTCCTTCCTGCATGCGCCGGGTCCGTTCATCGGCACTGCCGAATTCGACTATACCGCCGAACTGAGCACCGGTGACCGCGACGATGCCACGGTTCGCGTGGTGGTGACCCGCGCGGGCGATGAACCGGTGCTGCCCGAGGTGGAGCCGGGTGACGGCTTTGCCAAGAACGACGTCGACGAGGTCGGCGCTTGGCGGTCCGGGCTGATCCGCGTGGATCGCAACGACGAGATCCCCGAAGGCGCGGATCTGACCGTCGTGGCGGTCAACGGCCAGCCGATCGAACCGGGCGGCACCGTGCAGACCGACTATGGCCGCATCGGCATGAGCCCCAAGGGTACGCTGAATTTCGAACCCGCCAAGGGCTGGCAGATGGAACCGATCTGGCTGCCCGCGCCAGAGGCCGTCGTCGCCCGGATCGGAGAGATTTCGCGCGAGGGCTACCGCGACAGCACGCTGTTCGAACATCTGGGCTATTCGCTGTTCCGGGTGGTCGTGGGCTTTCTCTTCGGCGCGCTTGTGGGCATCCCGCTGGGCTATGCCATGGGCCTGTCGGACTGGTTCCGTGGCTGGTTCGATCCGATCGTGGAATTCATGCGCCCGGTGCCGCCGCTGGCACTGATCCCGCTGGTGATCATCTGGGCCGGGATCGGCGAGACGGGAAAGATCATTCTGCTGTTCCTGGCAGCGCTCTGGATCATGGCGATCTCGGCCCGGTCCGGGGTGTCGGGGGTCAACATTTCCAAGGTGCACGCGGCCTATTCGCTGGGCGCGTCGAAATGGCAGATCATGCGCTATGTGATCGTGCCCAATTCGCTGCCGGAGATATTCACCGGCGCGCGCGTGGCGATGGGCGTGTGCTGGGGCACCGTGGTTGCGGCGGAACTGGTCGCGGCGGAACAAGGGGCGGGCATGATGATCATGGTCGCGTCGAAATTCCAGCTGACCGACATCGTGATCATGGGGATCATCCTGATCGGCATCATCGGCTTTGGCATCGACATGCTGATGCGCTGGGCCGAACGTATTCTGGTGCCTTGGAAAGGGCGATCCTGATCCGGGCAGGACGCGCACCGGCATTGGGACAGGTTAATCAGGGCGACGGGGCGCGATGGTGGCGCACACCCTTCTGAATTTTGATCGCTCCGCCCTAGCCCTCGACGCGGCGCTCGGCGGCCACGGCGTCGCCCCGACTTATATGGTCGAGCATGATCTGCGCGCGAAAAAGCAGGTGGAGCTCTGGGCCGATCCCGATCCGTCCGGCGATGGCCTTTATATCTCGTGGTCCAGGGACCAGCTGGGCCAGATGCGCATCAAGCGGAACATCGACTGGATCGCATCAGGCTTCGCCTAAGCGCCACCCTTTGGCGCATGGCGGCCAGTGTGATCAGTTTTCTTCGGTCGGCGGGGCCTGTTCCGAACTCATCCCGTCAAGCGATGTGAGCAGCGCCGTCACTTGACTGTCGAGCCAAAGCCGGGCTGAATCGACCGCACCGACATAGCCGGAAAGCATCGGTTCAAGCGCCGGAACCGCTGCCGCCAGTCGCGGCGCAAAGAGGTAAAGCGCCGCCGCGATCACTGCGATGATCAGCACCGTCATGAAGCCTTTGCCAAAGCCGCCGCCGGTTTCCTCGATGGGGGCGCGGCCCTGCGGGGTTTCGACCGCTCGGCGTTCCGAGGAAGAGCGCAGCGTCTGATTGATTTCGTCGATATCCGGCAGCAGTTCCCGGCGTGAACTTGCGGCCGCGGCTGCGGCGGCGGCGGCCTGCGGTGCCGTTTCGCCCGGCGGGGTGTCGCCACGCATGCGCGCCATGCGGTCGCGCGCCTCTCGGGCGCGGCGGGCGGATTCATCCTCGCGCGGTTCCTCGAGCCCCAGATCGGGCTGACTTTCAAGGTTTTCGGCCTCGGCGGCACGAGCGCGGCTTTCCAGCTCGGCTTCTTCGCGCAGCACGCTTGTGACCTCCGGATCCAACTCCCGGCGGCGGGGAGGCTCTTCGGGGTCGGAGATCTCGTCCTCGGGCGGCGTTTCGTCCGTGGCGCTGTCTTTGCCGTCGTCGGCCTGATCATCCGCGTCGGGCTGCCATTCGGCATCGGGGACCGGCTGGTTCAGCTCTTCGGCCAGGACCGGATCATCGTCGGGGTGGTTCTGGAACCATGTGTGGCCACAGTTGGAACACTGCACATCGCGACCGCCGTCGGGGATCACGTCGGTCGGAACTTCGTATTGCGCGCTGCAATTCGGGCATATCAGCCGCATCTTGCCACCTGTCCTGCCTTTTTGTCCTGCCCGGACTTGTTGTTGCCACCATAGGCTGCGCGCAGCGCTTGGAAAAGACCAATATAGCCGAGGCCCGCATTGAATCCGGCGCGATGCTGCGGCACAACAGGGCAGTTGGAACGGGGCGTGGCGGTGCAGGTGTGATCGAACTGGAAAACGTGGCCTACAGCTACGGCGGTGGGGAGTTGCTGAGCGACATTTCCCTCAAGCTGGCGCCGGGGTCGTTCCACTTTCTGACCGGCCCCAGCGGATCGGGCAAGACGACGTTCCTCAAGCTGTGCTACGGCGCGCTGCGCGCCACCGGCGGGCATGTGCGTCTGTTCGACCGCGACGTGTTCCAGATGGACCGCGATGCCATCGCGATGGCGCGGCGGCGGATCGGCGTCGTGCACCAGGACTGCCAGTTCCTTGACCATCTGCCGGTGACCGAAAACGTCGGCCTGCCGCTGGTGGTGTCGGGGCAGGCCAGCCCCGACGAAGCCGCCAACCTGGCCGAGCTTCTGACCTGGGTCGGGCTGACCAACCGCGCCCATGCCCTGCCGCCGGAACTGTCGGGCGGCGAACGCCAGCGCGCGGCCCTGGCGCGGGCGCTGATCATGTCGCCCGATGTGATCCTCGCGGACGAACCCACCGGCAACGTCGATTGGGAGATGTCGCAGCGCCTGCTGCGGCTGCTGCTGGAGCTGAACCGGATGGGAAAGACGGTGATGATCGCCACCCATGACCTGAGCCTTATCCGCGCGGCCAAGGCGCAGGTACAGGCGCGGGTGCTGCGCATTTCCGGACGGCGGCTGCAACTTGCGGGGGCCGATCTATGAGACCGAACATGGCCACCCTGCGCCGCCTGCTGACCGCCGACGCGGGCGCCGACCGGGTGGTGCCGCCCTCGGGTTTTACCGTGCGGCTGACGCTGTTCTCGGCCGCGGCGATGGCGTTCCTCGCGGTCTTCGCGCTGGCGTTGTCGCTTGCCGCCGGGCGGCTGGCCGACAGCTGGAGCGAGGCGCTCGCCCGCTCCTCGACGGTGCGGATCTCGGCTCCGGCGGGGCAGATGGCCGAACAGACCGCCGCCGCGATCCGGGTGCTGGAAACCACACCCGGCATCGTCTCTGCCCGCGCGCTGACGGCAGAGGAACAGCAGGCGCTGCTGGAGCCGTGGTTCGGCCCCGACCTTCCGGTCGCCGATCTGCCGGTGCCGCAGTTGATCGACGTCACCGAAACGGCCGACGGCTACGACAGCGCCGGGTTGCGCCTGCGCCTGTCGGCCGAGGTGCCGGGGGCCGTGCTGGACGATCACACCCGCTGGCGCAGGCCGCTGGTTGCGGCGGCGTCGCGCCTGCGGCTGCTGGGCTGGGTGTCGATCCTACTGATCGCGGCCGCCACGGGGGCGATGGTCACGCTCGCTGCCAACGCGGCGCTGGCGGCCAACGCGCAGGTGATCGCGGTGCTGCGGCTCGTGGGCGCGACGGATGCCTATATTGCCGGCGCCTTTGTGCGCCGTTTCACCCGCCGGGCGCTGGCGGGGGCCGGGGCGGGCACGCTTCTGGCGCTTCTGGCGGTGCTGGTCATGCCGTCGGGGGCGGAAACGGGCGGCTTCCTGACGGGACTGCGGTTCGAAGGCTGGCATTGGATCTGGCCGTTTCTCGTGCCCCCCCTTGCCGCAGGCGTGGCGTTTCTGGCGACGCAGATGGCGGCCCGCCGCGTACTGGAGGATCTGGCCTGATGACATATGCGGTTCAATGGGTGCGGTCGCTGATCTTTGTGATCAACGTCTATGCCTCGATCACGGTGGTGGGTCTGCTGCTTTTTCCCTGGGCGCTGGTGTCGCGGCGCGGGGCGCGGGTGGCCTGTGCGTCGGTCTGCCACTACGTGCGCTGGTCGGCGGCCTGGATGATCGGCCTGCGCACTGAGGTGCGCGGCGAGGCGCCCACCGACGAATGCCTCGTGGCGTCGAAACACCAGAGCTTTTTCGATGTCTTCGTGCTTTTCAGCGCCTTGCCCGCGGGCAAGTTCATCATGAAACGGCTGCTGATCTGGGCTCCGATCGTCGGGCAATACGGGCTGCGCATCGGCTGCATCCCGGTGGATCGCGGCAAGCGGGGAAAGGCGATCAAGCAGATGGTGCAAGCGGTGCGCGAAGGCACGTCGCAGCCCGGTCAGTTGATCATCTATCCGCAGGGCACGCGGACCGCACCGGGCGTCAAGGCGCCCTACAAGGTCGGCACCGCGGTGCTTTATGAACAGCTGGGGCAGGACTGCGTGCCGGTGGCCACGAACATCGGACTTTTCTGGCCCAAGCGCGGCATCTACCGCAAGCCCGGGCTGGCGGTGGTGGAGTTCCTGCCAAGGATAAAGGCCGGCATGAACTCCCGCGCGTTTCTGACCCTGCTGGAAGAGCGGATCGAGACGGCGTCGGACCGGTTGAACGCAGAGGCGGGGTTTCATGCGAAAGATTGACGATATCGCCGGGCTCGAGGCCTTGTACGGCCCAGCCTCCGACGCCTCGCTCCGCAAGGTCGCCAAGCGCGTTACGCCGATGTACCGCCGCTGGATCGAGGCATCGCGGTTCTGCGTGTTGAGCACGGTGGGCGCGGGCGGCACCGATGGCACGCCGCGGGGCGATGACGGCCCGGTGGTCGAGATCCTGGATCCCGGCACCCTGCTGATGCCCGACTGGCGCGGCAACAACCGGCTGGATTCGCTGCGCAATATCGTGACCGACGGGCGGGTTTCGCTGATGTTCATGGTGCCGGGCGACAACATCGTCGTGCGGGTGAATGGACGCGCCGCGCTGACCGATGACGCCGATCTGCGCGCCCGGTTCGTGCAGCGCAACACCCGGCCGACGACCGTGGTCGTGATCGAGGTGGATGAGATTTACGCCCAATGCCCCAAGGCGCTGCTGCGTTCGGGCCTTTGGGGGCGCGACGACAGTTCGGGCACGCCGTCGCTGGGCGATATCCTGGCGGAAATGACCGAGGGCGAGATTGACGCGCAGGATTGGGACAAGAGCTATCCCGAACGCGCGGCGCAAACGCTCTGGTAGCGTCCGCGCCGCTTTTGCCCGGTCAGGCGGGTTGCGCCGTGCCGGGCGCGGCCATGCGGGCGAACATGGCGCGGACCTCTTCGCCCTTGATGCCAAGCCCGCCGGCCAGACCGCCGATGAACTGCTGTTCGGCCATCGGGACGTCGCCGTCGGCCCCCAGCAGCACCAGCGCCGCCTGCATGACCAGCCGCCGGTCGGCGTCGTTCAGCCCTTGCGCGAAACTGCGGAAGGTTTCTGGCGTGAGCGTTCCGTCGCTTTCATCAAAGAGCCTGCGGATCTCGGACTCGGGCAGCGCGGTGCCAGTGAGCTGTTGCGATATTTCGCCGATCACGTCGATCTCTTCCTGCGTCAGAACGCCGTCCGCCTTGGCGGCATGCACCAGAACCTGGATCACCCGGCGTGCCACGGCGCCGCGGTCGGTGGGCTTTGTCGGGCGCCGCTTCGCCAGCTTGGCCAACAGGCCGAGGCCCAGAAGACCGACGATCGGGAGCAGACCCCAGAATCCGCCAATGACCTGGGGCAGGTCGAGCCTGGGCGTGGCGGGCAGCGAGGGTGGAAACACGCCCTCGGCCTGGCCCTGGGCGAAAACGACGGCCGACAGTTCGCCGTATTGCTCCGCCTCGCAGCGGTTCGACGCGATGACGTATTTTTCGGCGGTGCGCCAGTAGTTCAGAAAGAGGACGGTGCTGGTCCGGGTCAGCAGGCAAAGCGAATGGCCCTCGCCACCGCTGTCGGGGATTTCTGAGAGGAACACCAGATCCTCGTAATAGCCGCCGCCGCCTGCGCGCTTGGCCTCGGCCGTGTCGGGGCTGAATGTAAAAATACCGAAAGCGGCCGTGGCCAAAAGAAGGGAACGCATGAATTTTCTCCAGAAGCGAATGAACTGAAGAAAGGGTTAGTCGGGCGCTGTGGCGGTATTCGGGAGGGGGCGGGACAAATTTCCGGCACTTGGTGCGGGTTGGCGTCAATTTGATGGCGGTGCCGGACGCAATTGCTTTGCCGATGCATTTGGTCCAATGGCGCGTCAGGAGGTGCGAATGCCCCCCTGACGCCGAATTTCACGGCCAGCCGCCGGATTTACATGTGGATCGGACCGTCCCCACAGGCCAGCGCGGCCTCGCGCACCGCTTCGGAATAGGTCGGATGCGCATGGCAGGTGAGCGCCAGATCCTGTGCCGCCGCGCCGAATTCCATCGCGACGCAGATTTCGTGGATCAGGTCGCCCGCCATCGGCCCGATGATATGCGCGCCCAGGATCCGGTCGGTGTCCTTGTCGGCGATGATCTTGACGAAGCCGTCTGCGGCAAAGTTGGCCTTGGCCCGGCCATTGCCCATGAACGAGAATTTGCCCACCTTGAAGGCGCGGCCTTCCTCTTTCAGCTGCTCCTCGGTCTGGCCGACGCTGGCGACTTCGGGGTGGGTATAGATCACGCCCGGAATCACGCCGTAATTCACATGGCCGTGCTTTCCGGCGATGCATTCCGCCGCCGCCATGCCTTCGTCTTCGGCCTTGTGCGCCAGCATCGGGCCCGCGATGGCGTCGCCGATGGCGTAGATGCCCTTGACGTTGGTCTGCCAGTGATCGTCGGTCTTGATCTGGCCGCGCTCGGTCATCTCGATCCCCAGCGCATCAAGGCCCAGCCCTTCGGTGAACGGCTTGCGCCCGGTCGCGACCAGCACGGTATCGGCCTCGATCGTCTCTTCGCTGTCGTCCTTGCGCACCTTGTAATGGACCTTGGCCTTGGTCTTGGTTGCGTCGACCTTCTGCACCGCCGCGCCCATGATGAACTTGAGCCCCTGCTTCTGCAGCAGTTTCTGAAAGCTCTTCTGCACCTCGCCGTCCATGCCGGGGGTGATGGCATCGAGGAATTCGACCACCGTGACCTCGGCCCCCAGCCGGGCATAGACCGACCCCATCTCGAGTCCGATGACGCCGGCGCCGATCACCACCAGTTTTTTCGGGATCTTGTTCAGCTCCAGCGCGCCGGTGGAGGTGACGACGACCTTTTCGTCGATCTCGATCCCGGGCAGGCTGCTGGCTTCGGATCCGCTGGCGATGATGATGTTCTTGGCTTCGTGCACATCGTCGCCGACCTTGACCTTGCCCGCCTCGGGGATCGATCCCCAGCCCTTGAGCCAATCGATCTTGTTCTTCTTGAACAGAAACTCGATGCCCTTGGTGTTCTGGCCGATGACCTCTTCCTTGTAGGACAGCATCTGTTTCCAGTCGACGCTGGGGCTTTTGCCCTTGAGGCCCATCTTGGCAAAGTTGTGTTCGGCCTCGTGCAGCTGATGCGTGGCATGCAGCAGCGCCTTGGACGGAATGCAGCCGACGTTCAGGCAGGTGCCCCCCAGCGTTTCGCGCCCTTCGACGCAGGCGGTTTTCAGGCCCAGCTGTGCGCAGCGGATCGCGGCAACATAGCCGCCGGGGCCGGAGCCGATGACGATAACGTCGTAAGATGCCATGGTGGTGTCCTTTCTGATGCGGGGCGGGGGCTGACGCCCCCCAAGGCCTGCGGCCATACCCCCGGAAGTTTATCTGGCCGGATGCAGGGTCATATCAGCGCCGAGACGAGCATGATCACGGTCGCGCCGAACCCCACGAACCATATGAACGACCGCCAGGGGCGCCAGCCGAAGTAATACGCGGGGATGTAAAGCACCCGCGCGCCCAGGTAGGCCAGGGCGCAGACGGCGGTCAGCAGGCTGCCCTGGTCGGAAAAGGTGATGACCAGCACCGCGATGGAAAACAGGATCAGCCCTTCAAAGTGGTTGTTCATCGCGCGTTGCAGCCGCCCGGTGCCATCCGACATCTCGCGCGACGGCGGGCGGTCGCGTGCCGATGAGGTGTAGCCCATCCCCAGCTCACGGTTCGCGGGGATCGCGAAGGTCACGAATTGTACGACCTGCAGCAGGGCCGCCAGGGTCAGCGCGGTCAGTTCGGGGGTCATGCGGTCTCCAGGAAATAGTGGTTTACCGGGCCGTGCCCCAGGGCGCTGGCCTTGTGCAGCCATTCGCGCGCCTCATCCACGTCGTTCACACCGAAAAGCGCCCAGTGGCCGCCGTCGCCGCGCCAAAGCTGCATCAGCGACAGACCGGCCCGGCTGCGGTTTTCCGCATCACCGTCAAAGGCGTCGCGGTCGAAGCTGTCGTAGCGGGCAAGCATCTGTTGGCTCATGGTCGGGTCCTCCGGTCAGGCGGCTAAGCGCTTGAGCGCCTCTGCGATGCGCTGCGCCTTTTCCGCGATGGTCAGGCCGCGCGCGCTGGGATGGAAAACGCTTGCGTGCGCAATGTCAAAGCGTTTGCACGCCCGGGTGGCGGATTTGCCAAGCGCGATCACCGGGCGATCGTTGATTTCGTGTCGGGTCACGGTGTCGAAACTTTCCTCGACCAGCTTTTGTGGCACGCTCGACGATCGCTTGGGCGGCAGGGCGTGGAAGGCGTGGGTCACGTAAAGATCGGTCCGCTGCATCCCCGCGGCGTCCAGCGCACGGTCGAGCACCCGGTTGAACAGCATGTCGGGCAGGTAGCCCAGCGTCTTGAGCAGATGCGCGTTGCTGCGCGCCGTGTGTTCATCGAGGTAGTTGTAGGTGATCAGCACCGGCCCGTCGGGGTTGCCGCAGGCGATCTGGTAGGGCGAGACCATATCCAGGTCCAGCCCCACGTCGATCAGCGTCGCGTAGCCCGTTGGGGCAAAGGCGCGACGGGCCTTGAGGGCGGGGTGACCGGCTTTCATTTCCCGTCTTCGATTTCGCGCGTCCGTTCAGCAATATCGGCCTTGGCCGTCTCTCCGGTTTGACGAAGCTCCTGTTCCCGTTTGTTGATATAAGCGGCCAGGCCAAACGTCAGGACGAAGTAGCCCAACAGAAGCACCCAAGCCCAGGCTGGCCCATCGAACCAGATCCCCCAAATCGCGATTCCGATGGTTGCAATCAGGCTTCGGACGCCTGCTTTGAGAAACGGTCGTTGCATTTCTTACCTTATCGCCGGGAGATCTCTGTCACAGGTCCATCAGAAGGCGGCGCGGGTCTTCCAGCGCTTCCTTGACCCGCACCAGGAAGGTGACCGCGCCCTTGCCGTCAACGATGCGGTGATCGTAGCTGAGGGCCAGGTACATCATCGGGCGGATCTTGATCTCTCCGTTCACCACCATCGGACGGTCCTGGATCTTGTGCATGCCGAGGATACCCGATTGCGGCGGGTTCAGGATCGGAGAGGACATGAGCGAGCCATAGACGCCGCCGTTGGAGATGGTGAACGTGCCACCCTGCATTTCCGCCATCGACAGCTTGCCGTCACGGGCGCGCTTGCCCTTTTCGGCGATGGCCTTTTCGATCTGGGCGAACGACATCGCATCCGCGTCGCGGATCACCGGCACGACAAGGCCGGTCGGCGTGCCCGCAGCGATGCCCATGTGCACGAAGTTCTTGTAGACGATATCGGTGCCGTCGATCTCGGCATTGACCTCGGGCACCTCTTTCAGGGCGTGGCAGCAGGCCTTGGTGAAGAACGACATGAAGCCCAGGCGCACGCCGTGCTTTTTCTCGAAGAGGTCCTTGTATTCGCTGCGCAGGGCCATCGTCTCGGTCATGTCCACCTCGTTATAGGTGGTCAGCATCGCGGCGGTGTTCTGCGCATCCTTGAGGCGGCGGGCGATGGTCTGGCGCAGACGGGTCATCTTGACCCGCTCCTCGCGCGCGGCATCGTCGGCGGGGACGGGGGCGCGCGGGGCTTGCTTGGCCTCGGCCTTCGGCGCCGAACCCGATGAGGCTGCGGCGACGGCCTTGGCCACATCGTCCTTCATCACGCGGCCGTCCTTTCCGGTGCCTTCGACCTGATCGCGGCTGATCCCGGCCTCGGCCATGGCTTTCTTGGCCGACGGCGCGTCCTCGATATCCTTGCCGGGTCCGGCATCGCCCGCGTTGGGCGTGGTGTACTGGGTGTCATCCGGCGCGCTGTCGGACTTGGCCGGGGCCGCGGCCCCGCCTTCGCCCGAGATCACGGCCAGCTTGCCGCCCGCCTGCACGGTGTCGCCCTCATTGGCGACAATCTCGGACAGCGTGCCCGCGGTGGGTGCAGGCACCTCGACCGACACCTTGTCGGTTTCCAGCTCGCACAGCATTTCGTCCTGCGTGACCGTGTCGCCCACCTTCTTGAACCAAGTCGCCACGGTCGCCTCGGACACCGACTCGCCCAGGGTGGGCACCATGACGTCGGTCCTGCCACCGCCATCGCCGCTGCCCGAACCTTCGTCTTTGCGTTCCGGCGCGCCGCCCGAGTCGGCGGCCTTGTTTTCAGAGGCTTCCTTGGCCTTGGGCGCCTCGGCAGAGCCGCTGTCGCCTTCGGATATGTTCGCGAGCAGCGCATCGACCCCCACGGTATCGCCTTCGGCGGCGACGATATCGGCCAGCGTGCCCGCAGCAGGCGACGGCACCTCGACCGTGACCTTGTCGGTTTCCAGTTCGCACAGCATTTCATCGACCGCGACGGTGTCGCCGGGCTTCTTGAACCAGGTCGCGACGGTCGCCTCGGTCACGGATTCGCCCAGGGTGGGGACGCGTACTTCGGTGGTCATGGGCTTACTTCCCTTCAATGGTCAGCGCTTCGTCGACGAGCGCCTGTTGTTGTGCTTTGTGCTGGCTGGCCAGACCGGTCGCCGGCGAGGCCGACGTGGCGCGGCCCACGTAGCGCGGGCGCGGGGTCTTGGCCTTGATGCGGCTCAGAACCCATTCAAGGTTGGGTTCCATGAAGGTCCAGCCGCCCTGGTTCTTGGGCTCTTCCTGGCACCAGATCATGTCGGCGTTGGGGAATCGCTCCAGCTCTTTCACCGCGGAAATGGCGGGGAACGGATAGAACTGTTCGAAGCGCATCAGATAGATATCGTCGATCCCGCGGGCGTCGCGTTCCTCGAGCAGGTCGTAGTAGACCTTGCCCGAGCACATCACCACGCGCCGGATCTTGTCGTCCGCCGCCAGCTTGGTGTCGGAATTGCCCTGCTGGGCATCGTCCCACAGCACGCGGTGAAAGCTCGACCCGGTCTGGAATTCCTCGGCCTTGCTGACCGCCAGCTTGTGCCGCAGCAGCGACTTGGGCGTCATCATGATCAGCGGCTTGCGGAAGCTGCGGTGCAGCTGACGGCGCAGGATATGGAAGTAGTTCGCAGGCGTCGTGCAGTTGGCGACGATCCAGTTGTCCTGCCCGCACATCTGCAGGAACCGTTCGAGCCGGGCCGAGGAATGTTCCGGCCCCTGGCCTTCGTAGCCATGCGGCAGCAGCACCGTCAGGCCGGACATGCGCAGCCATTTGCTTTCGCCCGAGCTGATGAACTGATCGAACATGATCTGCGCGCCGTTGGCGAAATCGCCGAACTGCGCCTCCCAGAGGGTCAGGGCGTTGGGTTCGGCAAGGCTGTAGCCGTATTCGAAACCCAGAACCGCGTATTCCGACAGCGCGCTGTCGATCACCTCGTACCGCGCCTGGCCGTCGCGGATGTTGTTGAGCGGATAGTACCGTTCTTCGGTTTCCTGGTTGATCAGGCCCGAATGGCGCTGTGAAAACGTGCCGCGGGTGCTGTCCTGCCCGGCCAGACGGACCGGGTAGCCTTCGGTCAGCAGCGACCCGAAGGCCAGCGCCTCACCGGTGGCCCAGTCGAACCCTTCGCCGGTTTCGAACATCTGCGCGCGCGCGTCGAGCAGACGGCCCACGGTCTTGTGCACCGGAAAGCCGTCGGGCGCGGTGGTCAGCGCCTTGCCGATCTGGGCCATGGTCTCGGGTTTGATCGAGGTCTTACCGCGCTGGTACTTGCCCTCTTTCTGCCGGTCGAGGTGGGACCAGCGGCCATCCAGCCAATCGGCCTTGTTGGGCTTGTAGTTCTTTCCGGCCTCGAATTCCTCGTTCAGCAGCGACTGGAACGCCGCTTTCATATCCTCGACCTCGCCTTCGGGGATCAGCCCATCCTTGACCAGCCGCTCGGTGTAAAGCGTGAGCGTGGTCTTCTGCTTCTTGATTTTGGTGTACATGATCGGGTTGGTGAACATGGGCTCATCGCCCTCGTTATGCCCGAACCGGCGGTAGCAGAAGATATCCAGCACCACGTCCTTGCCGAACTTCTGGCGGAACTCGGTCGCGACCTTGGCGGCATGCACCACCGCTTCGGGGTCGTCGCCGTTGACGTGGAAGATCGGCGCCTCGACCACCAGGGCGTTGTCGGTCGGATAGGGGCTGGACCGGCTGAAATGCGGCGCGGTGGTGAAACCGATCTGGTTGTTGACCACGATGTGCATCGTGCCGCCGGTTCTGTGACCGCGCAGACCCGACAGGGCAAAGCATTCCGCCACGACACCCTGACCGGCAAAGGCCGCGTCGCCGTGCAGCAGCACCGGCATGACCTGGGTGCGGGTGTCGTCGCCGTACTGGTCCTGCTTGGCGCGAACCTTGCCCAGCACCACCGGGTTCACCGCTTCGAGGTGGCTGGGGTTGGCGGTCAGGCTGAGGTGAACGGAATTGCCGTCAAAGTCGCGGTCGGACGAGGCGCCGAGGTGGTATTTCACGTCGCCCGATCCATCGACATCCTCGGGCTTGAACGACCCGCCCTGGAATTCGTTGAAGATCGCCCGATAGGGCTTTTGCATCACGTTGGCCAGCACCGAAAGACGCCCACGGTGCGGCATGCCGATGATGATTTCGCGCAGTCCCAGCGCGCCGCCGCGCTTGATCACCTGTTCCATCGCGGGAATCAGGCTTTCGCCGCCATCCAGGCCAAAGCGCTTGGTGCCCATGTATTTCACATGCAGGAATTTCTCGAATCCCTCGGCTTCGATCATTTTGTTGAGGATCGCCTTTCGACCCTCGCGGGTGAACTTGACCTCTTTGCCGTAGCCTTCGATCCGCTCTTTCAGCCAGGCGGATTGTTCGGGGTTGGAAATGTGCATGTACTGCAGGGCAAAAGTGCCGCAGTAGGTCCGCTTCACGATGTCGAGGATTTCGCGCAAGCTCGCGATCTGCAGCCCCAGCACGTTGTCGATAAAGATCGGCCGGTCCATGTCGGCCTCGGTGAAGCCATAGGATTTCGGATCAAGCTCGGGGTGATGGGTCTTTTCGCGCATGCCCAGCGGGTCGAGGTCGGCGACCAGATGGCCCCGGATGCGGTGCGCCCGGATGATCATCAGCGCCCGGATGCTGTCCAGCACGGCGCGCTTGACCTGGTCGTCGTTCAGGCTGACGCCCTTTTCGGCGGCCTTGTCGGTGATCTTCTTGCCCGCGGCCTTGGCTTCGGTCGCCATGGCGGGCATCGCCCATTCGCCGGTCAGCGCCGCGGTCAGGTCGTCGGCGGGCTGCGGCGGCCAGTCGGCGCGCGCCCAGCTTGGCCCCGATGCCTCTTTCTTGACCTCGCGCCCTTCGTCGCCAAGCGCCTTGAAAAAGGCCTGCCACGCCTCGTCGACCGCGCCGGGATCTTCGGCATAGCGGGCGTACATCTGTTCCAGATATTCCGCGTTGTGTCCCTGCATGAAGCTGGAGGCGTGGAACTGGTCGTTGGGGCTTTGGTCGGTCATGATGGCACCTCGTTGGGATTAGGACCGTATTTGTTGGGGCCGGGTTGAGATGGAAGGAACGCCTGCCCCAGAGCAAAGGAGAACCGGACGAGAAAGAGGATGAAAAGCGGCAAGGCGATCAACATCGCGATGATCTGCCCGACGATGTCGCCGAACATGTTGCCGAAATAGCCGATCACGCCAAGCGGGAAGACCAGCAACAGGACCACCGGGTTGCGCCATTCGGGATAGTACACGTTCAGCGCCGCCCCGGCCTTCATCGCCGCCCACCCGCAGACGAGGGCATAGAGCAGGGACACCCACGGCAGGACGGCGTGAACGCCTGCCTCGCCGACATCCTGCAGGCGGCGCCACCACACGGCCAAAAGCGGCAGTGCGGCAATGAACACGGTGATGAGGATGCCCGGAAAGGTGAAGCCCTGCCAGACGGCGACGGCGCCCGCCAGGCCACAAAGCGCGATGCCCGCAGGCAGGAATTTGAAGAACTGGGCGCGCGGGGACCGGCCCCAGAACGCCAGGCCTTTTGACAGGCAGGTCTTGATGGCGTCGCTGAAGGTCATGGTCATTCTTCCCCCATTACACGGGCGTTGATCTGGTTCCGGCCATGCTGCCGGGGGGCGCTTGCAAAGGAGCCGGACCCGCCGAACCCCGAAGGATGCGGTGGCCGTACATACGCATCGGCGGGGTCGCCGGAATAGCCGAAAAGGGCGGTGGTGGGCATTTTTTCGCGTTCTGGCCGGATCATTGCAGCGTCTCCCGGCCATCTACCGGACCTGCGGCCATGTTCGGCAGATCGAGTAGGTCGGTCGATGTCTTGGCGCGAAACTCGAAAGGAATACGCGACAAGATTGTCTTGATGCGCGCTGTCCTGCCGATCTCGGCAAGCGGATCGGTCGGCCATTTGTGAACGGGGCGCATCGTGACCGCCACGGGAACCTGCTGCCGGTCGCTGAAGTCGATGACGCGGATCAGATCACTTGTCCGGTCGCCGATTCTTGACAGATCGTAGACCAGGTGTTCGTCGGGCGAAAAGCTCGTCACGTCCAGCGCCAATCCCGTTGAGATCTTCACCGTTACTCCGGGCGCAAGATCCATGGTATGGTGATTGAGATGCATGACGGTATCGGGCACTGCTTCCAGCCGATACACCTGATTGCATATCGAGGGTATATATCCCGGATCGACGCAGTCCAGTTTAAAACGCGCCTTCGACCACGCCCAGGCATCTTCCTGGGTCGGGTATTCTTCCTCGGGGAACGGCCATGCGGCCAGATACGCAATTTCCGCCAGCGCGTCGCGTGTGCTGGCATCGGAGCGGTCGATATATTCCCAACCGCGATCCAGCAGCGATTGCACAGGCCGGTCGCGTCCCTCGAAGTCGCGCACTGCGTCCCGGATCGACGCGAACAGCAATTCGACGTCGGCCTGCTCCGCCTTGGCAGGGTGGGGCAGAGATGCGGACAGGCAGAGGCCAAACGCCAGTAGCGTTGACCTTGCCTGTGATGTCCGCACCTGGGGCATGCTTATCCGATCGCTTTGAGCACCGCCTCGCCCAGCCCGGCGGGGCTTTCGGCGACGACGATGCCAGCGGATTTCATCGCTTCGATCTTGTCGTCTGCACCACCCTTGCCACCGGCGACGATGGCCCCGGCGTGGCCCATGCGGCGGCCCGGAGGGGCGGTGCGCCCGGCGATGAACCCGGCGGTCGGCTTCCAGCGGCCTTTCTTCTTTTCGTCGGCCAGGAACTGCGCGGCGTCTTCCTCGGCGCTGCCGCCGATTTCGCCGATCATGATGATGCTGGTGGTTTCCTCATCGGCCAGGAACCATTCCAGCACGTCGATATGCTCTGTCCCCTTAATCGGGTCGCCGCCGATACCCACGCAGGTCGACTGGCCCAGGCCCACGTCAGTGGTCTGCTTGACCGCCTCGTACGTGAGCGTGCCGGACCGGCTGACCACACCGACGCTGCCGCGCTTGTGGATGTGGCCGGGCATGATGCCGATCTTGCAGGCATCGGGCGTGATGACACCGGGGCAGTTGGGGCCGACCAGCTTGGATTTGGAGTTCTCCAGCGCCCGCTTGACCTTCATCATGTCCAGCACCGGGATGCCCTCGGTGATGCAGACGATCAGCTCCATCTCGGCGTCGATGGCCTCGAGGATCGAATCCGCGGCGAAGGGCGGCGGCACGTAGATGACCGACGCATTCGCTTCGGTCTTTGCCTTCGCCTCGTGCACCGAGTTGAAGACCGGCAGGTCAAGATGCGTCTGACCGCCTTTGCCGGGGGTGACGCCGCCGACCATTTTGGTGCCGTACGCGATGGCCTGTTCGGTGTGGAACGTGCCCTGAGAGCCTGTCAGGCCCTGGCAGATGACTTTGGTGTTCTCGTCGATGAGGACGGCCATGGGGCTGTCTCCTTATCTTGCCGCGTGGATGCGGCGCAATTTCAGGAACGGCGCCGCAGAATGCGGGCCGCAGATACGAAAAGACAGGGCGCCGCCCAAAGGCGTGCCCTGTCGAATGAATGTGTGAGGGGAGAAGGAGTTTAGCCGCGTCGGCTGTCCGACAATTCGTCCAGAAGTCGGGTCAGACCCAGCGCCACGCCACCGATCAGCAGCGACCGTCCGATCGAATCCGTGACGTTGCCGGGTGCGAAGGGCGCGACCACGTCCCGGGATTTCTGCGCGGCCCGCCGCCTGCGGCTGCGTACCGGTCCATCCCCGGCCAAGGCCGAGCGCGGGACATTTCCGATACGCGGTTTGGCCAGAAGAAGCGTCAGGCCCACCGCGACCATACCGCCTGCATAGACGAAGGGCGCAAGACGTTCCTGCCGCGATGCGGGAAGATAGCGCTGCATCAGCTCCGGCAGACGATTGCGGTCGGGCACGATATTCGACATGGGCGAAACCTCCGTTTGGAAGGCAACCCGCCACGGCGCCGGTCGGTTCCGCCGCCTGCCAGATATGATGCCCGATCCCTCGCATCGCTCAGCCCTTGACCGCTTTCACGATCTTCTGCGCGCCGTCCTTGAGGTCGTCGGCGGCGATCACGTCGAGGCCGGAGTTGTTGATGATCTCCTTGCCTTTTTCGACGTTCGTACCTTCAAGCCGCACGACAAGCGGCACCTTGAGCCCGACCTCCTTCACCGCGGCGACCACGCCTTCGGCGATGACATCGCAGCGCATGATGCCGCCGAAGATGTTCACCAGGATGCCTTTGACCTGTTCGTCCGACGTGATGATCTTGAACGCCTCTGTGACCTTTTCCTTGGTCGCGCCACCACCCACATCCAGGAAGTTGGCCGGTTCGGCGCCGTAAAGCTTGATGATGTCCATGGTGGCCATCGCCAGGCCCGCGCCGTTGACCATGCAGCCAATCTCGCCATCCAGGGCGATGTAGTTCAGGTCGTACTTGGAGGCCTGCAGCTCCTTGGGGTCTTCCTCGGTGGTGTCGCGCAGCTCGGCGATGTCCGAGTGGCGGTAGACCGCGTTGCCGTCAAAGCCCATCTTGGCGTCGAGACACTTTAGGTCGCCTTCGTCGGTGACGATCAGCGGATTGATCTCGAGCATCTCCATGTCTTTTTCGACGAAGAGCTTGTAGAGCGTGCCCATCAGGCCCACGCACTGCTTCATCGCCTTGCCCTCCAGCCCCAACGCAAAGCCGATGCGGCGGCCGTGGAAAGCCTGGTAACCGGTGGCCGGATCGACGGCGAAGGACAGGATCTTGTCGGGCGTGTTGGCCGCGACCTCCTCAATGTCCATGCCGCCCTCGGTCGAGCAGACGAAGGACACGCGACTGGTCACGCGGTCGACCAGCAGGGCCAGGTAAAGCTCTGTCTGAATGCCGCTGCCGTCTTCGATGTAGATGCGGTTGACCTGCTTGCCGGCCGGGCCGGTCTGGTGGGTCACCAGCGTGCGGCCCAGCATGCGCTTGGCCTCATCCGCGGCTTCCTCCACTGATTTGGTCAGGCGCACGCCGCCCTTTTCACCGGCATCCGCCTCTTTGAAGGACCCCTTGCCGCGCCCGCCCGCGTGGATCTGCGCCTTGACGACCCAGAGCGGACCGTCAAGCGCACCCGCTGCGGTCTTGGCCTCTTCGGCCCTCAGAACCACGCGGCCATCGGACACCGGAGCGCCGTAGCTGCGCAGCAGGGCTTTCGCCTGATACTCGTGGATGTTCATTTCAAACTGTCCCGTCTTGCTGCGATTACCAACGGTATAGGCACAGTGACACCGGCAACTTAACCCAAAACTTGCAGGATTTCGGGAATCCCGCAGATTTTTCCACATTTGTGATCACACGATAAAGCGCGTGATCACAAATTTCTGGCGCGCGCCTTTGTGGTAGCGAAAACATGCCAGACCGCCGGATTCGCCGGCCCGCCGCCCGGTTGCCAGCCGTGGGGTAGGGCGCTAAGCCTGAGAGGCTGCAGCGACGGGGGCGGGGCATGGATCGGATCACGCGGATCAGCAATGAACGCTTTGGCCCCGGCATGGTGCCCGTCGTGGCGTTGTCGCATAACGAGATCAACATCCTGCCGGATTTCCTGGCGCATTACCGCGGCATCTGCGACGCGGGGTTCCTGATCGTCGATGACCGGTCGACCGACGGCAGCCGCGATTACCTGATGGCGCAGCCCGATGTGACCCTGTTCGAGCCGGTCCCGGGCGCGGAATTTCTGAAAGAGCGGGCGATCTGGAAATCCGGGCTGCTGGACCATTATGGCGCGGGGAAATGGTGCCTGTCACCCGATATCGACGAGTTGTTCGTCTGGCCCGGCGCGCCGGACCGATCCCTGCGCCAGTACATCAACGCGCTCGAGGCCGAAGGGGCCGAGGCCGCGATTGCGCTGATGATCGACATGTACGGTGACATGGCCCTGGCCGATCACGTGCACGACCGCGCCGATGGGCAAAGCCTGACCGAACGGTTCTGCTATTTCGACGGGCCAGGGCCCTTTCCTGCGGGCTATACCATGCGACCCATCGCCCGAAAGCAGATGCGTGACTTTCCGACGCCGCCGGTGCGCTTCAATGGCGGCGCGCGTGACCGGCTGTTCTTTCTGCAGACGGCTGAACCGACGCCAGTGCAGCGCGGCATGATCGAAAGCTATCTGCGGCTTGACCGGACCGTGACGCCGCGGGGTCTGGACTATTACATGCGGATGTTCATGCGGCAGCGCACCCGGCATCTGTTTCAGGGCGCGCTCAACGCCACGAAGGTCGGGGTGTTTCGCTGGCAGGAAGGGACGCTGTTCAACGGGCACACGATGAACCGGCGGCTGCGGATGTCCGAAAGCATCGCGGCGCTGCTGCATTTTCCGCTGACGCGCGGGCGGGCGGGGATCGAATATATCGTGAATCGCGGGCAGCACGCGGGCGGCAGCAAGTACTACAAGACCTTGCTGGATGGCGACGGGCTCGACGCCTCGCCGCTTTGCGAACACAGCCTTCGGTATGACGGGCCGCAGTCCCTGTCGGATCTCATGCGCGACATTCCTCGCGGCTGAGTGGTGGCCGGGGCGCTGCCGCCCCGGCGCGGAAGGTCAGGCCAGCGACTCGTCGATGCCCTTGCAGGCTTCGACCAGGCCTTTGACGGCGTTGACAGAATTATCGAACATCGCCTGTTCGTCCTTGGTCATCTTGATGTCGACGATACGTTCGATGCCACCGGCCCCGATGATCGTCGGAACGCCGACGTAAAAGCCCTTGAGCCCGAATTCGCCGTCGCACCAGGCCGCGCAGGGCAGCAGCCGCTTCTGGTCCTTGAGGTAGGCCTCGGCCATTTCGATGGCGCTGGTCGCGGGGGCGTAAAAGGCCGATCCGGTCTTGAGGAGCCCCACGATTTCAGCTCCGCCGTCACGGGTGCGCTGCACGATGGCATCCAGCTTGTCCTGCGTGGTCCAGCCCATTTTCACCAGATCGGGCAGAGGGATGCCGGCGACGGTCGAATATCGGGTCAGCGGCACCATGGTGTCGCCATGGCCGCCGAGCACGAAGGCGGTGACATCCTTCATCGAGACGTTGAACTCGAGGCTCAGGAAGTGGCGGAAGCGCGCGGAATCCAGAACGCCCGCCATGCCGCAGACCTTGGCATGCGGCAGGCCCGAGAATTCGCGCAGGGCCCAGACCATCGCGTCTAGCGGGTTGGTGATGCAGATGACAAAGGCGTCGGGCGCGTTGGCGGCGATGCCTTCGCCCACGGCTTTCATGACCTTGAGGTTGATGCCCAGCAGATCGTCGCGGCTCATCCCCGGCTTGCGCGGCACCCCGGCGGTGACGATGCAGACGTCGGCCCCGGCGATGTCGGCGTAATCGTTGGCACCCTTCAGCGAGGCGTCGAAGCCCTCGGAAGGACCGGATTCCGCGATATCAAGCGCCTTGCCCTGAGGCGTGCCCTCGGCGATGTCGAACAGGACGATGTCGCCCAGTTCCTTGATGGCTGCGAGGTGGGCAAGGGTGCCCCCGATCTGTCCGGCACCAATAAGGGCGATCTTCGGTCTGGCCATGGATGCTGTCTCCGCTCCGTTGGAATTTCACGCATGGCTAGTGCTTTGCGCCGCATCGTGCAAGTGCGCTGCAGTGCGGCACAGGGCGCGCGCGGGGCTGTCATCGCGGCAGTCTTCGCGATAAAGCGAAGCGGTCAAAGGTTTTAGAGGGTCGCGCCATGGAACTGTTCGACTGGACGATAATCGCGGTCGCGGTGCCTGCGGTGATCTTTGCCGGGGTGTCGAAGGCCGGGTTCGGGTCGGGCGCCGCCTTTGCCAGCGCAACGATTCTGGCGCTGGTGATGGAGCCCGGCGAGGCGCTGGGCATCATGCTGCCGCTGTTGATGCTGATCGACGCGGCGAGCCTTCCGGCCTACTGGCGGAAATGGAGTTGGCCGGACGCGCGGGTGCTGCTCTGGGGCGGTATACCCGGCACGATCCTAGGGGCGCTGTTCTACCGCTCCGCCGATCCCGACACGATCCGGTTTCTGATCGGGGCGATCGCGATCCTGTTCGTGGGCTGGCAACTGGCGCAGCGCTCCGGTCTGCTGACGCTGGCCAGCCGCAGGTTCGGGACAAAGACGGGGCTGGCCGCCGGGATCGTGCTGGGATTTACCAGTTTCGTCAGCCACGCGGGCGGACCGGCGGCGGCCATCTATCTGCTGGGGCAGAAGCTGGACAAGACCACGTATCAGGCGACCACCGTGCTCGTCTTCTGGGCAGTGAACCTGTTCAAATCCGGCTTCTACGCCTTCATGGGCATCTTCAGCCTT
The DNA here is from genome assembly GCF_049323015.1 of Thalassococcus sp. BH17M4-6. Taxonomy (NCBI): domain Bacteria; kingdom Pseudomonadati; phylum Pseudomonadota; class Alphaproteobacteria; order Rhodobacterales; family Roseobacteraceae; genus Thalassococcus; species Thalassococcus sp. BH17M4-6. The sequence continues at coordinate 89,593 of NZ_JBMPGU010000009.1, read as the reverse complement.
CAAACCCTTGGGTTCGACCTGCTCATGGCGCCCTTCGCCATACTGGGCACCTTTCTGGGCATCCGGGCACATCGTATGGTGCCCGAGAAGGTGTTCTTCAGTCTGACCTACACGCTGCTTGCGGTCACCGGCACGAAACTGATCTGGGACGCGCTGACCTAAGGATCAGGCATCCTTGCCCTTGGCGGGCAGCGCCTCGGCGATATCCTCGTAGGCCTGGCCGCTGGCGATCAGGCAGGCGGTGCCGTTGGCCGTGGTCACGACAATGGTCCACGTCCCGGTTTCGGCGGAGGCGAACACCTCGACCACCGCGTTGTTGGCGCCCAGGCCGATCGACTGGCGCGTTTCGCCGTATTTCGCCGCCAACCGCTCCACCACCGATTCGCGCGGCGCGCAGTTGCCGGACTGCGCCAGCGCGCCGGTGGCGGTCAGCAAGATCGCTGCGGCCAGGGCCGTCAAGGATTTGAACTGCATGATGTCATCCTTCTGTGCTGCTGCGGCAGGCGGGGCTGCCGGTGAGAGGCGACCGGCCTTTGGCGCGGTGCTGACATGCGACAAAGCCTGCACTGAAACCTTTTTCGGTTTGGTTAACGGCGCGGTCGTTGCCGGTTCAGACGCCATCGGATCAGAAAACCGGGCGTAGTTGCTGCGCTGCGGCGCAATTTCTCTTGAAATGTATGCCAATGTATGCGCAGTTTCGCGCAACTTTGTTTCTCAGGGAGACTCGGATGGACATTCGCACCCGGCCTTACCGTTCGGTCCTGTATCTGCCCGCCTCGAAAGAGCGGGCATTGAACAAGGTGCGCAGCCTGCCTGTCGACGCGATCATCTTTGATCTCGAGGATGCTGTCGCGCCCGACGAAAAGGTCGCCGCGCGCGAAACCCTGGCCGCGGCCCTGGCCGAAGGCGGCTATGGCCACCGGGCGCGGATCGTGCGGATCAACGGGCTGGACACCGTCTGGGGCCGCGACGATGCCGAAGCGGTGGCAAAGATGGACTGCGACGCGGTGCTTCTGCCCAAGGTGGGCGATCCGGCGCAGCTGGATGCGCTGGCCGAGATCACCGGCGATCTGCCGATCTGGGCGATGATGGAAACGCCGCGCGGCATGCTGAACGCCGCCGCCATCGCTGCCCATCCGAAACTGCAGGGCATGGTGATGGGCACCAACGATCTGGCCCGCGAGCTGGGCAGCCGTCCGCGTGCCGACCGGCTGCCGATGATGTCGGGGCTGGGCCTGTGCCTGCTGGCGGCCCGGGCCGAGAATCTGGTGATCATCGACGGCGTCTATAACGCCTTCAAGGACGAGGACGGATTGCGCGCCGAATGCACGCAGGGCCGCGACATGGGCTTTGACGGCAAATCGCTGATCCATCCGGCGCAGATCGACGTGGCCAACCTGGCCTTCGCGCCCAGCCAGATGGAGGTGGCGCAGGCCCGCCGGTTCATCGCCGCCTTCAACTTTGCGCAGAGCGAAGGCAAGGGGATCGCGGTAGTCGATGGGCAGATCGTGGAAAACCTTCACGTTGCCACGGCACAGGAACTTCTGGCAAAGGTGCAGGCAATCGAAAAGATTGCAGCGGAGTAAGCCATGATCCTTCTTGTCCTCGGCATTGCCCTGTGGGTCGCCGCGCATGTGTTCAAGCGTGTGGCCCCCGAACGCCGTGCGGCAATGGGCAACGCCGGTCGCGGCGTTGTCACAGCTGTCATTCTGGTGGGCCTTGGCCTGATCATCCTGGGCTATCGCAGCGCCGATTTTATCGCCGTCTGGTCGCCGCCGGGGTTCCTGGTGCACGTGAACAACCTGCTGATGCTGATCGCGATCTTTGTCTTCGGCATGTCGGCCACCACCGGCCGCCTGCGCGGCAAGATGCGCCACCCGCAGTTGACGGCGGTCAAGATCTGGGCCGTGGCGCACCTTCTGGTGAACGGCGATCTGGCGTCGATCATCCTGTTCGGGTCGATGCTGGCCTGGGCCGTGCTCGAGGTGGTGCTGATCAACCGCAACGAGGTTTGGGAGCGTCCCGCACCCGGTCCGGCGAAAAAGGACATCGTGCTGGTCGTGATCACGCTGGTGATGTTCGTCCTGATCGCCGCCGTGCACAGCTGGCTTGGCGTATCCCCGTTCGGAGCATGACGATGCAGCTTTACCGTTTCCTGACCGCCGACGATTCCTCTGACTTCTGCCACAAGGTGTCCGCCGCCCTGGCAAAGGGCTGGGTGCTTTATGGCGATCCGACCTATGCCTATGACAGCGCGAACGAGGTCATGCGCTGCGGTCAGGCCGTGGTGAAAGAGGTCGAAGGCACCTATTCGCCCGACCTCAAGCTTGGAGATCAGTGATGAAAGACGTCCATACGCCACCCGCCACCAAGACCAATCCCGGGTTCTTTTTCGAGGATTATCGCGTCGGGCAGGTCATCCGCCATGCCGTGCCGCGCACGGTGGGATCGGGCGAACGGGCGCTTTATCATGCGCTATACCCGGCGCGCCACGCGCTTTATTCGTCGGATGCCTTTGCACAAAGCTGCGGCCTTGCGGCGTCGCCGCTGGACGATCTGGCGGCGTTTCACGTGGTCTTTGGCAAGACCGTGCCGGACGTGTCGCTGAATGCGCGGGCCAACCTGGGTTATGCCGAAGGGCGCTGGCTGAAACCGGTCTGGCCCGGCGATACGCTGCGCGCGGAATCCGAGGTGATCGGCCTCAAGCAGAATTCCAACGGCAAGACCGGCGTGGTCTGGGTGCGGTCGCGCGGTCTGAACCAGCGCGGCGAGGTCGTGATGGACTATGTCCGCTGGGTCATGGTCAAGAAGCGGGACCCCCAGGCAGAGGCGCCGGAAACTGTCGTGCCGACGCTGAAATCCGCGCTACGACCCGAGGATCTGGTGATCCCCGAGGGGCTGCATTTCTCGGCCTACGATGATGTGCTCGCGGGCGAACCGCACCGCTGGGGCGATTACGAGGTCGGCGAACAGATCGACCACGTGGACGGCGTCACGATCGAGGAAGCCGAACACATGATGGCCACCCGGCTGTGGCAGAACACCTCGAAGACGCATTTCGACGGCACCATGCGTGAGGACGGCACGCGCCTCATCTATGGCGGGCACGTCATGTCGATGGCGCGGACGCTGTCGTTCAACGGGCTGGCCAATGCGCAGATGATCGCGGGTCTGAACGGCGGCGCGCATGCCAATCCGTGCTTCGCGGGCGATACGGTGCGCGCCTGGTCCGAGGTGCTGGACAAGGCCGAAACCCCGGCACCCGGCGTCGGGGCGATCCGCCTGCGGCTGGTCGCCACCAAAGGCGGCGCGCCATTCACGCTGAAGGGCGAGGACGGCAAGTACCTGCCGCATGTGCTGCTGGATCTGGACTACTGGGCGCTGATGCCGCTTTGATCCCGCGCTGACTGCCTTGCTGCGCAGTCGGATCCTGTCGCGGGCACAGGGAATCGGCGCGTCGGCGCCGATTCGCGGTGTTAGCGCAATCGATGTGATCACAGTTTTCGCGCTGTGATCACGGAGCCCGCGCAATTTTGGAATTTCACGAAAAAACCCGCGCCCTGCGACGCTGCATGCCGTGACAGCGGCGCAGAATGCGTTAGAAACAGAGCCAAGGGAACCGAAAGGACATCGCCATGGCCGACGTGAACCGGGGCAATCGCCCCTTGTCACCCCACCTGACCATTTATCGCCCGCAGCTGACCTCCATGACCTCCATTCTGACGCGGATCACTGGCAATGCGCTGATCCTCGGGATGCTGATGATTGTCTGGTGGCTGCTCGCCGCGGCGACGAACGCCGATTATTTCGCGACCGCTGATGCCGTGGTGACAGGCTGGTTCGGCAACCTGGTGATGTTCCTTTCGCTCTGGGCGCTTTGGTATCACACGCTGGCGGGCATCCGGCATCTGATCTGGGATCAGGCGGTCGGGCTTGACCTCGATACCGCTTACAAGCTGGGTTACGCGGTGATCGGCGGATCGGTCCTGCTGACCCTTTTGACCGTCGCCATCATCTGAGAAGGAGCGCACACATGGCTTATCTGACAGACCGCAAGCGCGCCACCGGCATGGGATCGGCGAAGTCCGGGACCCAGCATTTCTGGGCGATGAAGGTGTCTTCGGTCGCGTTGCTGATCCTCATTCCGCTTTTCGTCTTCACGTTCGGGTCGATCCTGGGGTCGAGCTATGAAGAGGTCACCGCCTACTATTCGCGGCCCTTCCCGGCGATCGTGGCGGCGCTGACGATCATCGTGGCGTTCAAGCATTTCAACGACGGTTTCCAGACCCTGATCGAAGACTACGTTCACGGCATCTGGGAGAAGATCCTGATCATCGGCATGACCTGCCTGGCTTACGGTGCCGCGGCGACGGGCGTCTTCGCCATCGCACGTCTGGCCCTTTGAACGCATACCGGAGCATCTGAACAATGGCTGCATACGAATATGAAACCCACGACTATGACGTCGTGGTGGTCGGCGCGGGCGGCGCGGGGCTGCGCGCCACGCTGGGCATGGCCGAACAGGGCCTGCGCACCGCCTGCGTGACCAAGGTTTTCCCGACCCGCTCGCACACGGTTGCGGCACAGGGCGGCATTGCCGCATCGCTGTCGAACATGGGCCCCGACCACTGGCAGTGGCATATGTATGATACCGTCAAGGGCTCTGACTGGCTGGGCGACACGGATGCGATGGAATACCTCGCACGTGAGGCGCCAAAGGCGGTCTACGAACTCGAACACTACGGCGTGCCGTTTTCGCGCACCGAAGAGGGCAAGATCTACCAGCGCCCCTTTGGCGGACACACCACCGAATTCGGCGAAGGCCCGCCGGTGCAGCGCACCTGCGCTGCTGCGGACCGCACCGGCCACGCCATCCTGCACACGCTGTACGGCCAGTCGGTCAAGAACAACGCCGAATTCTACATCGAGTACTTCGCCATCGACCTCATCATGTCCGATGACGGCGCCTGCACCGGCGTGGTCTGCTGGAAGCTGGACGATGGCACCATGCACGTCTTCAACGCCAAGATGGTCGTGCTGGCCACTGGCGGCTATGGCCGGGCGTATTTCAGCGCCACATCTGCACATACCTGCACCGGCGATGGCGGTGGCATGGTGGCGCGGGCAGGTCTGCCGCTGCAGGACATGGAATTCGTGCAGTTCCACCCCACCGGCATCTACGGCGCGGGCTGCCTCATCACCGAAGGCGCGCGCGGCGAGGGCGGGTACCTCACCAATTCCGAAGGCGAACGGTTCATGGAGCGCTATGCGCCCAACTACAAGGACCTCGCCCCGCGCGACTACGTCAGCCGCTGCATGACCATGGAAATCCGCGAGGGTCGCGGTGTCGGGGCGGAGTCGGACCACATCCATCTCAACCTCAGCCACCTGCCCAAAGAGGCGCTGCATCTGCGGCTGCCGGGCATTTCCGAATCCGCCCGCATCTTTGCCGGGGTGGACGTGACCAAGGAACCGATCCCGGTCATCCCCACCGTGCATTACAACATGGGCGGCATCCCGACGAACTACTGGGGCGAGGTGCTGAATCCCACGAAGGACGATCCGCATGCGGTGGTTCCGGGCCTCATGGCCGTGGGCGAGGCGGGCTGCGCATCGGTGCACGGGGCCAACCGGCTTGGCTCGAATTCGCTGATCGACCTCGTGGTCTTTGGCCGCGCCGCCGCGATCCGCGCGGGCAAGGTCGTGGACCGCGAGAGCGCCGTGCCCTCGACCAACACCGGCCAGGTGGACAAGGCGTTCGATCGGTTCGATGGTCTGCGCAACGCCGATGGCGGCACGCCGACCGCCGAACTGCGGCTTGAAATGCAGAAGACCATGCAGCGCGACGCCGCCGTCTTCCGTGAAAGCAAGACGCTGGAACAGGGGTTGAAAGAGATGACCGCCATCGCCGGGAAACTGGACGATATCAAGGTCACCGACCGCAGCCTGGTCTGGAACTCCGACCTGATGGAAACGCTGGAGCTGACGAACCTGATGCCCAACGCGCTGGCGACCATCGCCGGGGCCGAGGCGCGCAAGGAAAGCCGCGGAGCCCATGCGCATGAGGATCACGGCACCCGTGACGACGAAAACTGGCGGGTCCACACGATCAGCCGGATCGACGGCGCAAAGGTCGACCTGAGCTATCGGCCCATCATCACCGATCCGCTCACGACCGAGGATGAGGGCGGCATCGCGCTCAAGAAGATCGCGCCCAAGGAAAGGACGTTCTGATGCGTACCATCCTGTCATTCGCGGCCCTTCTGGGCCTTGCCGCACCGGCCATGGCGCAGTCCGATTTCGTCGTGGCCACGGCGGCCCAGCAGCAGGCGATCATCGTGCAGTGCCAGCAGGACCTTGGCTATGGTGCCGCGGGCCTGTCGCTGGGACATGGCGGATCTGGGGCCAAGGGATCGGCCGAAGTTCTGATGGCCGTGCCCAATGCGCAGATCAGCCCGGCGGCCGCGAACGAGATCAACGCCTGCGCGCGCAGCTCTGCCGCGGCGGTGGTCTATGCCGCACCCGCCCCGCGCCACAAGCCCGCGCCGCGCGCCCATGTGGTGGCCACCTACGGCTGCCCGCCGGATGCGCCGGTGATGTATCGGGGAACGATGTATTGCCGCTGATGCGTCCCCTGTTCGGCGCGTCGGCGCTTGGCCTGATGCTGGCCCTGGGGGCGTGCAACGCGCAAAGCCAGGACGAGATTGCCCGCGCCGCCGCGCGGTCTGCCACGTCCAAGGTGCTGGCCGAACGCCTGCCTGGGGTGCCGCTGCAACCGGCCGTCAACTGCGTGATCGACAACGCAAGCTCGGGCCAGATCTACGCCCTGGCCGCGGATTCCGTGACCGGGCCGACCGAAAGCACCGTCGAGATTGTGACCGGTATCCTCCGGCAACCCGAAACCCTGACCTGCCTGGCCGCCGAAGGCCTGCCAGCGCTGCTGCGATAGGAGTAGAGACATGGTTGAATTCACCCTTCCCAAGAACTCCCGGATCACCACCGGCAAGACCTGGCCCAAGCCCGAGGGCGCCAAGAACGTCCGCAAGTTCAAGATCTATCGCTGGACGCCCGACGACGGAAAGAATCCGCGCGTCGACACCTATTTTGTCGATATGGACACCTGCGGCCCGATGGTTCTGGACGCGCTGATCAAGATCAAGAACGAGATTGATCCGACGCTGACCTTCCGCCGGTCCTGCCGCGAAGGCATCTGCGGGTCCTGCGCGATGAACATTGACGGCATCAACACGCTGGCCTGCATCTACGGCATGGACGAGATCAAGGGCGATGTCGCGATCTATCCACTGCCGCACATGCCGGTGGTGCGCGACCTGATCCCCGACCTCACGCATTTCTATGCCCAGCACGCCAGTATCATGCCGTGGCTGGAAACCAAGACGAACCGCCCGGCAAAGGAATGGAAGCAAAGCATCGAAAGCCGCGAAGAGCTCGACGGGCTTTACGAATGCGTCATGTGCGCCTGCTGTTCGACCTCGTGCCCGTCCTACTGGTGGAACGGCGACCGGTACCTGGGGCCGGCCGCGCTTTTGCATGCCTATCGCTGGATCATCGACAGCCGCGACGAGGCGACGGGCGAGCGGCTGGACGATCTGGAAGATCCGTTCAAGCTTTATCGGTGCCACACCATCATGAACTGCGCCAAGACCTGCCCCAAGGGTCTGAACCCGGCCAAGGCGATTGCCGAGATCAAGAAACTGATGGTCGAACGCGCGGTCTGAGCGGGTGGACGCACCAAGGCTCGACTTCAAGTCGCCCGAAGAACTGGCGCAGCTGCTGCAGGTCATCTCGCGGCGGCTGCACTACATAAACCGCGTTTCGGGTGAAAGCCGGTACATGTGGCATCTGGCCGAAACCATCGCCGCCGCCGGTCGCCTGGCCGAGCGGATCAAGGATGATGAGGTCACGGCGGTGTTCGGCACCGGCTATGATCCCGAGACGTTGACACGGGAAGAGCGGCGTGACCTCATGCTGTCTTACCTCGAACAGGAAATGCGGGTCTGACGGGCGGGGTTGCACGATCAGACCGGTCTGTGTGTCGTGCATGGCGCGCTTGCGCCCTGATCCCTTGCCATGTGCCCCGGTCCGACCCATCTTGGTCAGTGGGAGGAGCCAAAGCAACCGCGAGAGGCTCTGATGCAAGATCGAACCCTGAACTCAAAACGACTTTCTCCGCAGGACCAGCTTTGCCTTCTGGCAGATGCGCTGTCCTGCTACACGTGTCCCGAATGGACGCCGCAAAGCGCGCCGCGTCCCGCCCAAGGCGGCTATGATACCGAGGCGCTGATCTGAGCGTGGGGCCGCCCGCGCGGCTTGTCGCCGGGCGGCCCTGCCTTAACTGGTGGCCGGACCGATAAAAGGCGCCCGCATGCTTGTCATCCTTGGCCTGATCATCGCCTTCGTGCTGATCGCCGTGTTTTCCAACCGCGCCACCCGGCAATGCCGCTGGCGCGAATATCCCCGTGGCGAAACGGCCACATGGGTCTGCGTGCAATGCGGCGAACAGATCGAGGGAAAGCGCGGTAAGGCCCCCCAGACGTGTCTGCGAAACCACAGTGAAACCGACGGCTAAACTTTTTCAGATCAAGCGAAAAAATCACTTGATGTGAATCGGCATTGGCCACATATGCACGCCATCAGACGCCAACGCACGCACCTCTGGCGAAAGGGGATCCGACCCCTAAGGTTACGTAGCGACGGTAACGTCTCCCTTGGAACTGAGCGGTCATATATGGCCGGGTCTATTGGAGATGGACATGAACGCATTCGCCACCGAATTTTCGGCTCGCACCGCTGTACCCGCATCGCGCGTGGAAACTTTCATCCGCAACAACAGCTTTGATCACCCGACCTTGGTCGTGGACCGCGACGCCGTGGCCCGCCAGTACGGTGCGCTCAAGGCCGGTCTGGGCCGCGCGTCGATCCACTATGCTGTGAAAGCGAACCCCGCGAAAGAAATCATCGAGACCCTTGTCGGCCTTGGTTCGCATTTCGATGCGGCGTCGCGCGGTGAAATCGAGCTGTGCCTGTCCCAGGGCGCCCACCCCGAACACATCTCGTTCGGCAACACCATCAAGAAGGCGCGGGACATCGCCTGGGCGCATGGCGTCGGCATCACGCTTTTCTCGGTCGACGCCGAAGAAGAGCTTGAGAAAGTGGCCGAGCATGCCCCCGGCGCGCAGGTCTACATCCGCCTGATCGTCGATGCGTCCGAGGCCGACTGGCCGCTGTCGCGCAAGTTCGGCTGCGCCCGTGACAAGGCGCTGGTGCTGCTGGATATGGCGAAATCGCTGGGCCTGACCCCGGTCGGCTTTTCGTTCCACGTCGGATCGCAAACCCGCCGCGCAGACATGTGGGCGATCACGCTCGATCAGGTGGCCGCCGTCTGGAACGACGCGAAAGAAGCCGGTCACGAGCTGTCCCTGCTGAACATCGGCGGCGGATTCCCGGCATTCTATGGCGAGGCGATCGAGGCTCCGACCTCTTACGCCGCCAACGTCATGCGCCAGATCGACGCCCGTTTCGGCGACGTCCCGCAGATCATGGCAGAGCCGGGCCGGGGCATGGTTGCCGAAGCCGGTGCCATCGCCTGCGAAGTCATGCTGGTGTCGCGCAAGTCGGAAATGGACATGCACCGCTGGGTTTACTTGGACATCGGCCGCTTTTCCGGCCTGGCCGAAACCGAAGGCGAGGCGATCCGCTATCAGTTCCTGACCGAGCGCGAGCACGAGTCCTTCGGTCCCTGCATCCTGGCAGGCCCGTCCTGCGACAGCGCCGACGTGCTGTACGAAAAGCGGCCCGTCGAACTGCCGCTGGGCCTGAAGTCGGGCGACAAGGTGATCATCCGCAACTGCGGCGCCTATACCTCGACCTATTCGTCGGTCGGCTTCAACGGCTTCCCGCCGCTGGATGTAGTGGTGATCTGATCCCCGGGTCCGTAGAGAATTTCGGAAAGGCCGGGGCGCTGTCCCGGCCTTTTCGCGTTTCGGGGGGAAGCGGAGACGCTGGCGAGGCTTGTCATTTTCGGTGCAGCGACCTCAGATAGACCCCAAAGGATTGCGCCATGACTCAGCCCCCAGACGCCGATGCCCGCCGCGCCGTGCCGCCGGTGATCTGCTATCCGACCGATGATCTGGCGCAGCCCGACCTTGCCGCCTACCTGCAGGCGCTCGACACGGCAAAGGTGACGGGCACCGTGATCGTGCCGCCGCGCGATGCCCGCACCTTTCGGGTGCCCGCCGGACATTTCTTTCGCATCACTTCCGTCGAAGGGCCACAGGTCGGGGATCTGAACCTCTGGCAGGCTGACGATCTGTCAGAGCGGTTCTTTTCCGGCAAGACCCGCGCGCTGCACGGCACGCATGTGAGTACCGGCGACAGGCTCTGGTCGACCCTGCCATATCTGCGGCCCATGGCGACCATCGTGGCCGATACGCTCGACTGGTACGGGATCGACGCCTTTGGCGGTTCGGTGCACGACGTGATCGGCACGCGCTGCGATCCCTACACCGGGCAGCTCTTGTCCGGCACGCCCTATCACCATTGCTGCCATTCGAACCTGACCCGCGCTCTGGCGGCTGACCTAGGCCTGTCGCTGGCCGAGGCAGAGCCTCATATCCACGATGTGCTGAACGTCTTTATGTGTACCGGCTTTACACGCGATACGGGGCAATATTTCATGAAGGCGAGTCCGGTGCGGCCGGGCGATCACCTGACCTTTCTGGCCGAGATCGACCTGCTGGGCGCGCTCAGCGCCTGTCCGGGCGGCGATTGCGGGGCGCGCCATTCCAGCGACGTGGCGGCCTGCCATCCCCTGCGCGTCGACATCCTTGCCCCGACCGGCATTCCGGGTTGGGCACCGCCGCCCCGCAACGGGTACGACCGCAGCCACGGCGCGTAGGGTGGGTCTGCGACCCACCGCAGCTTAGGAAAAGGCCGCCTCCAGCGCGATTTCGACCATGTCGCCAAAGCTCTTTTCGCGGTCTTCGGACGGCAGTGCCTCGTGCGTCAGCAAATGGTCTGACACGGTCAGTACCGCCAGCGCCCGCACGCCGTAGCGGGCGGCGAGGATATAAAGTTCCGCCGCCTCCATCTCGACCCCCAGAATGCCGTGGCGGGTCATCTGTTCGTTGAGATCGGGACGTTCGTCATAAAAGACATCCGCGGAATAGATACCGCCCACATGGGTCGGTGTGCCGCGGGCCTTGGTCGCCTGGACCGCGGCGTTCAGCAATGACCAATCCGCACAGGGGGCGAATTGCAATTCCCGGAAGATGCCGCGCGACGGCGTCGACATCGAACTGGCGGTCATCGCTATGATGATGTCGCGGATTTTCACCCGCTCCTGCATCGCCCCGCAGGAGCCGATCCGGATCAGGGTTTTCGCCCCGTAGTCCCGGATCAGCTCGTTTGCGTAGATCGAAAGGCTCGGCATCCCCATGCCTGAGCCTTGGATCGTCACCCTGTTTCCGCGCCAGGTGCCGGTAAACCCCAGCATGCCGCGGACCTCGTTCACCAGCACCGGATCCTGCAGAAAGGTTTCCGCCGCCCATTTCGCCCGATAAGGGTCGCCGGGCATGAGAACGGTTTCGGCAATCTGATCCGGCTTCGCGCCGATATGAACGGTCATGCTATCAGATTTTCATATCGTCCAGCGATTTGCCGGCAGCCAGGGCGTCGATCACCCAGTTGGGTTTGCGGCCACGACCTGTCCAGGTCTGGGACGGATCGGCGGGATTGGCATATTTCGGTGCGCTTTTCGGACCTTTGCCCGACGACGCCCCCAAAAGTTCGTCCAGCGAGAAACCGTATTCCTTTGCCGCATGCTCGGCCGCTTTCTTGGCCTCGGCCTTGCGACGCGCGTCAATGGTCTTCAGCGCCTTGTCGACATCGGTTTTGAGTTGTTTGAGTTCTTCCTTGGAAAGGTTTTCCAGATCTACTGCCATGTTATTCTCCTGAGTGGTGACTTCAATTTTATAAAAAGGTGGAAAAACTCAAGAGCTTATTTGTGCTAATTCAGAAAAAATAGCATCAACAGCATCAAATCGCTCATCCCAGAGGGGAGCGATTTGATGAATTGCACGTCAGGGATTCGATATAACCGATTAACCGGTATTAAGGTGGTCAATCTATTTTCAATTCGCGCCGATTGGGTGCCAGAACAAAACGGAAATTCTATTCGGCCGCCACGGCTTTGGGATCGACGAGTTTCACGATGTCACGCATGATCGCGTTCAGTTCGAAATCCTTGGGCGTGTAGACCTTGGCGACGCCCATGGCCCGCAGGCGTTTTGCATCCTCTTCGGGAATGATGCCGCCGACGATGACAGGGATATCGCCCAGCCCTTCCTGGCGCATCCGGTTCATCAGGTCTTCGACCAGCGGGATGTGCGAGCCGGACAGGATCGACAGGCCGACCACATGCGCGCCGTTGCGGGCGGCGGTCACGATTTCTTCGGGGGTCAGGCGGATGCCTTCGTAATCGATCTCCATCCCGCAGTCGCGGGCGCGGAAGGCGATCTGTTCAGCCCCGTTCGAATGGCCGTCGAGTCCAGGCTTGCCCACCAGGAATCGCAGCCGCTTGCCCAGCTGATCGGACACCGCGTTGACCGCGTCGCGGATGTCGTCCAGCCCTTCGGTCTTGTTGCTGACGGATTTCGACACGCCGGTGGGGCCGCGGTATTCGCCGTAGACGGCGCGCATCTGTGCCGCCCATTCGCCGGTCGTGACGCCCGCCTTGGCGGCGGTGATCGACGGTTCCATGATATTGCGGCCTTCCTTGGCGGCGGCGCGCAGATCGGCGAGGGCGGCCTTCACGGCCTCCTCGTCCCGCTCGGCCTTCCAGGCGTTGAGCCGCGCGATCTGCTCGGCCTCCACGCCCGGATCGACGGTCATGATGCCGCCGTCTTCGCCCATCAGCGGCGAGGGTTCGGTCGCCTGCCATTTGTTCACGCCGACCACGACCGTTTCATTGCGTTCGATCCGGCCCACCCGTTCGGCGTTGCTGTCGACCAGCCGCCCCTTCATGTACTCGATGGAGCCAATGGCGCCGCCCATGCTGTCGAGGTTGGCCAATTCAGCCCGCGCGCCTTCTTTCAGTGCCGCGACCTTTGCCTCGACCGCCGGATTGCCTTCGAACAGGTCCTCGTATTCCAGAAGGTCGGTCTCGTAGGCCATGATCTGCTGCATCCGCATCGACCATTGCTGATCCCAAGGGCGGGGCAGGCCAAGCGCTTCGTTCCAGGCGGGCAATTGCACGGCGCGGGCCCGGGCCTTTTTCGACAGGGTCACCGCCAGCATTTCGATGAGGATGCGATAAACGTTGTTTTCGGGCTGCTGTTCGGTCAGCCCCAGCGAATTGACCTGCACGCCATAGCGGAACCGGCGGAATTTCGGGTCTTCGACGCCGTAACGCTCAAGCAGGATTTCATCCCACAGATCGACGAAAGCGCGCATCTTGCACATCTCGGTCACGAAGCGGATCCCGGCGTTCACGAAGAACGAAATGCGGCCCGCGAGGGTCGGGAAATCATCGGCCGGGACGCGAGGTTTCAGTTCGTCCAGCACCGCAACGGCGGTGGCCAGCGCAAAGGCCAATTCCTGTTCCGGTGTCGCGCCTGCCTCTTGCAAATGATAGGAACAGACGTTCATCGGGTTCCATTTCGGAATGTGCTTGTAGCAGTATTCGGCCACATCCCCGATCATCTTGAGGCTGGGTTTCGGCGGGCAGATATATGTGCCGCGGCTCAGATATTCCTTGATCAGATCGTTCTGCACCGTGCCTTGCAGTTTGGTGGTATCGACGCCCTGTTCTTCGGCCACGGCGACATACAGCGCCAGCAGCCAAGGGGCGGTGGCGTTGATGGTCATCGAAGTGTTCATCTGATCCAGCGGGATTTCGTCGAAGAGCGTGCGCATGTCGCCCAGATGGCAGACCGGCACGCCGACCTTGCCGACCTCGCCCCGGCTGAGGATATGATCGCTGTCATAGCCGGTCTGCGTGGGCAGATCGAAGGCCACCGACAGACCGGTCTGCCCCTTGGCGAGGTTGCCGCGATAGAGTGCGTTTGACGCTTTGGCGGTGGAATGGCCGGCATAGGTGCGGATCAGCCAGGGCTTGTCGCGGGTCGGAGTGTCGGTCATGGGGTCCTCGTGAATCAAATCGGCAATCTTCTTGCGTCAAATGGTGCATACGCGAAAGATTATAACCTTGTCAATTCGCCGCAATGCGGCGAGGCGATCGCGCTGCGCAGCAGCATGACCTGCCTGGGCGGGCCGCGCAAGGCCCGGGCGCGCTCTGCGCCGCAAAGGGCGCGCCAAACGGGTTTCATGCCTCTGACCGGGCCTTTGCAGCGCAAAGACACGGCTCCGTGCAAAGGGGGCCGCGGTCAACACCCTTGCCCCATCCCGCGCGGGCTGCTTTGGTCGGGCCATGACATCGACGATTTCCCTGCCGGTCTGGGTGTTTGTGCTGATCCTGCTGTTCGCGGCGGTGACCTTTGCCTCGCATTTCCTGTTTCCATCGGTGCGCTGGTTCCTGCGCCGCCGGGCGGAACGGGTTGTGGCGCGGCTCAACGCGCGGTTGGAACGGCCGATCCAGCCGTTCGAGCTGGCGCGGCGCACGGACATGATCCAGCGGCTGTGCTACGACCCGCAAGTGACAGAGGCCATCGTGCAGCACGCCCGCGAAAATGGCGTGCGCGAGGATGTGGCGTTTGAAAAGGCGCGCCGCTACGCACGTGAAATCGTCCCGTCCTTTTCCGCCACCGCCTATTTCAGCATCGCGATCCGGCTGGCGCGGCTGTTCAGCAACGCGCTTTATCATGTGCGGCTGGGGCATCAGGGCGACACGACGCTGGCGGATGTCGACCCCGACGCGACGGTGGTTTTCGTGATGAACCACCGCAGCAACATGGATTACGTGCTTGTCACCTACCTCGCGGCGCAGCGGTCGGCGCTGTCCTATGCGGTGGGGGAATGGGCCCGTGTCTGGCCACTGTCCTTCCTGATCAAGGCGATGGGCGCCTATTTCATCCGCCGCAAGTCGCGCAATGCGCTCTACCGCCGGGTGCTTGCGCGCTACGTGCAGATGGCCACGGCGGGCGGCGTTGCGCAGGCCATGTTCCCCGAGGGCGGGCTGAGCCTGACTGGCGCGCTGGCGGAGCCGAAGATCGGTCTGCTGAAATACCTGACCGATGACGCCGATCTGAAGGCGCGCGACATCGTCTTCGTGCCCGTGGCGCTGAATTATGACCGCGTGCTCGAGGATCGTATCCTGATCGAGGCCGGGGCGTCCGGCACGCGGCGCTTCCGCGCGCGGATCAGCGTGGTGGCCTTCTTTGCACTGCGGCTGCTGTGGCGGCGGATCACCGGGCGGTTCAAGCGCTTCGGCTACGCGGCGGTGAGCTTTGGCAAGCCGCTGTCTCTGCGCGGCGATCCAGCGCTCGCCTCGGACCCCGATGCGCTGGCCAGCCGTATCATGGGGCGGATCGCCGATGCGGTCCCTGTGCTGCCGGTGCCGCTTCTGGCGCATATCCTGCTGACCGGGGGGCCACTGGACCGGGCCGGGCTTGAAAAGGCCTTTGCCAGCCGCACCGCGCATCTTGACCCGCGCATCCTGCACCTGCCGCGCGACAGCCGCAGCTTTGCGGTCGAAGGGGCGCTGACTATCCTGACCCGGCGCGGAATGATCAAGGACACCGCCGACGGTTTTGCCGTGGTCGATGCAGAGCGCGCCACCCTGGAGTATTACGCCAATTCGATCCGGCACCTGATGCGCTAGTTTCTGCACCTGCTCGGTCATAAAGTTGCAAAATTTAGCTTTGGGTTGTTGCAATGTTGCGCAAGGCCCTATATTTCCCGGAAATCCCTCCGCGATTCTGCGGTGCGGCACGGCACAACCCGATGAAGGAGGCCCTGATGGCTCTGGACACCCAAACCGGAATCGCGACCTACGACGCACCTGAAAAAGACCTCTACGAAGTCGGTGAAATGCCACCGATGGGCTATGTCCCCAAGAAGATGTACGCTTGGGCGATCCGCCGCGACCGGCATGGCGAGCCCGACAAGAGCTTTCAGGTCGAGGTGGTCGACACCTGGGCAATCGACAGCCACGAGGTTCTGGTTCTGGTGATGGCCGCGGGCGTGAATTACAACGGCGTCTGGGCGGGCCTGGGCCAGCCGATCAGCCCCTTCGACGTGCACGGTCAGGACTTTCACGTGGCCGGGTCCGATGCCTCGGGCATCGTCTGGGCGGTCGGCGACAAGGTGAAGAACTGGAAAGTCGGCGACGAGGTCGTGATCCACTGCAACCAGGACGACGGCGACGATGAATTCTGCAACGGCGGCGATCCTATGTATTCGCCAAGCCAGCGGATCTGGGGCTACGAGACCGGCGACGGATCGTTTGCGCAGTTCTGCCGGGTGCAGGCGCAGCAGCTGATGCCACGGCCCAAGCACCTGACCTGGGAAGAGGCCGCGTGCTACACGCTGACGCTGGCCACCGCCTACCGGATGCTCTTCGGGCACGAACCGCATGACCTCAAGCCCGGGCAGAACGTGCTGGTCTGGGGCGCGTCTGGCGGCCTTGGGTCCTATGCGATCCAGCTCGCCAACACGGCGGGCGCAAATGCCATCGGCGTGATTTCGGACGAAAGCAAACGGCAGTTCGTCATGGATCAGGGCGCCAAGGGCGTGATCAACCGCAAGGATTTCGATTGCTGGGGGCAGCTGCCGACCGTGAACAGCCCCGAATATAACGCCTGGCTGAAAGAGGCGCGCAAGTTCGGCAAGGCGATCTGGGAGATCACCGGAAAGGGCGTCAACGTTGACATGGTGTTCGAACACCCCGGCGAGGCGACGTTCCCGGTGTCGACGCTGGTGGTCAAGAAGGGCGGCATGGTGGTGATCTGCGCCGGCACCTCCGGGTTCAACTGTACCTTCGACGTGCGCTACATGTGGATGCATCAGAAGCGTCTGCAGGGGTCGCACTTTGCGCATCTGAAACAAGCGTCGGCGGCGAACAAGCTGATGATCGAACGCCGCCTTGATCCCTGCATGTCCGAGGTGTTCGAGTGGGGAGAGATCCCGGCGGCGCACATGAAGATGATGCGCAACGAACACAAGCCGGGCAACATGTCGGTGCTGGTGCAGGCGCCAACGACCGGGCTGCGCACGCTGGAAGACGCGCTGGAGGCGCGCAAGTAAGCCACGCCTCATCCCCGTAAGAAAGAACGCCCGCGAATCGGTTTCCGTTTCGCGGGCGCAGTGCATTTTCGGGGCGGTTTATTCCGTATCAGGGGTTTGCAAAATCGGACCCCGCCATTTCTGGGGAGTTGGAATGGGTGAATACGGGATGCTGGCCCTACATGCTATGATTGCATTAACGCTTCGTTAACCACTTGGGGTAAGGCTCTTATGGCACACGACTGGATCATCGACGTTCTGACGGATCTGAGAGAATTCGCTCACGCCAACAAGCTGCCCGAGCTGGCGGCCGAACTGGACGCCACCAGTCGGATCGCCCGGCGCGAGATCGCGTCGCACACCAAGGGAGAAGCGATTGGGCTTCGCGACATTAACGCCGCGCTTGGACGCCATTCTGGGACAGCTGGAATCGGCTGAGACCCTCGATGCCCTGCAATCGACAATAGAGGCCTTGCGCGACCACTACGGCGTTGCCCACATGGTGTATCACTGGGTCAACAGCGACGGCGATCAATACGGCTGCGGAACCTATTCCCCCGAATGGGTCGCGCGATATCTGGAACGCGGATACCTGCGGATCGATCCGGTGGTTTCGGGCTGTTACCGCTATTTCCACCCGGTCAACTGGAAGCGTCTGGATTGGTCCGGCAAGGCCGCCCGCGCCTTCCAGAAAGAGGCGATCGATTACGGGGTGGGCAACCAGGGTTACTCCATCCCCATCCGAGGGCCGAACGGGCAATTCGCGCTGTTTACGCTCAGCCACAACGCCACGGATGCCGAATGGGACGATTTCACCGAAACCCATCTGCGCGACCTGATTCTGCTGGCGCATTATTTCAATCGCACCGCGCTCGCGCTTGAACCGGGCCGGACCCCGGAACCGGCGCAGGCGCTCAGCCCCCGGGAAGTCGAGACACTGACGCTGCTCGCGGTGGGGTACAGCCGGGCACAGGTGGCGGAAACCCTGTCGATTTCCGAACACACCTTACGGGTTTATATCGAAAGCGCTCGGTTCAAACTTGGTGCGCTCAATACCACGCATGCGGTCGCGCGGGCGATGTCGCGGGGGTTGATCGTGGTGTGATATCGGCTGACCATGCAACGTACGGTAGTTAAATTACCAGTCAGGATTGCTAGGCTAATTCTCCTTTAACCAGGGAGAACGATAATGATCCGATATCTATACGCCGATCAATTGGCGCAATTTCCAAAACTTCGCCAAAGCATGTTTCGCGACCGTGCCGATCAATTCAAGACCCGTCTGCGTTGGGATGTGTCGGTCGACGCCGCAGGCGAAGAGCATGACGACTATGATGCGCTCAATCCGCTTTACGTGATATGGCAGGACCGCGACGGGGGCCACGGCGGGTCGATGCGGCTGCTGCCGACCGTCGGGCGGACGATGGTCAACGATCACTTTGTTCATCTGACCGACGGGGTGCGCATCGAAAGTCCGGTGATCTGGGAATGCACGCGGTTCTGCCTGTCGCGCGGCGCGCATCCGCAGACCGCCGCGGCGCTGATGCTGGCGGGTGGGGAGGTCATGCAGGGCTTCGGCATTCGCCATTTCGTCGGGGTGTTCGATGCCCGGATGGTGCGCATCTACCGACTGATCGGTGCCTCGCCCGAGGTGTTGGGCAGCGAAGGTACGGGGCGCGACCGCGTCAGCGTCGGGCTGTGGGATTTCAGCGCCGCGTCGCAGGCGCGGGTGGCCGCCCGCGCGGGCCTGTCACCCGACCTGTCGCGGCTCTGGTTCGAACGCGCCTTCGGGCGGGTCGAAAAGGCGCGCAAAAACCGCGCCGCTTGACACTGGTACAGCCTGTGGCGGGCCTGTAGGGTCCGCCGCATGACCCAAGCCGCGCTGACATTCTCCGAAGACCAGGCCGATGCCTACGACCGCGTGTCCGAGATGCTGCGCGCGGCGGGGGTCGATCTGTCGGGCGAGGTGCTTTTGCCCGCCAAGGAAGGCGCGCAACGGCTGATGGCGCTGGTCGGCAAGGCCGGATCGGGGAAGACGCTGCTGCTGGCCGAGCTTTACAAGGCGCTCGAGGCGGCAGGGGTCGAGGTCGTGTCTGGCGATTACGAGTCGCGCAAGCGGCGCGACAAACGCTCTCTCGCCATTCTGGCCCCTACGAACAAGGCGGCCAGCGTTCTGCGGGTTCGCGGCGTGCCCGCGACGACGATCCACCGCATCCTTTACACGCCAGTCTACGATCCTGAATACGAAAAGATCGCCGAATGGCTGACAGGCAACGGTGAAAAACCCGAGATCGAGGCGCTGACCGACGCGGCGCTGGACCGGGCCTATACCTCGTTTCAGGGGCACAAGTCCGTGCCCGCGGCATTGGCCGCAGCCGGGCTGCGCGGGTCGGATTTCATCACCGGCTGGAAGCGCCGCGAGGAACCGCTGGACATCGGCTTTGTCGATGAGGCGTCGATGCTGGATGCGCGGCAGTTCGAGGATCTGCAAGAGATCTTTCCCAACCTGCTGCTGTTCGGCGATCCGGCGCAGCTGGCCCCTGTCAACCAGTCGGGTGCGATGGTCTTTGATGCGCTCAAGCCCGCGCAGAAGATGGAGCTGCACCGCATTCACCGGCAGGATGCGGACAACCCGATCCTGGATCTGGCGCACGCGCTGGCCGATCCCGCGCTGGAGTTTTCCGATTTCGAACGCATGGTCGAAGACAAGGCGCGGCAGGACGACCGGGTCGTCTGGGGCCAGCGGGTCGAGGTCGACCTGATGGCCCGGTCGCCGGTCCTGGTGTGGCGCAATGCGACACGCATCCGGCTGATCAACGCCTTCCGATCCGTGCACGGCGCGCCCGAGACGGAGCTTCTGGAAGGCGAGCCGCTGATCTGCGACGGCATCGAGCTGCCGTTGAAACACCGCAAGAAGCGGCTGGATCTTGAGGCGCGCGGCCTGATCAAGGGGGCGCAGGTGATCTATCTGGGGCCGGGACGCAAGCCCGGGTTCAGCCGCCTGCACGTGATGGGCGCCGAAGATCCGCAGGTCTCTGCCGCGTCGATCGTGAAGATCGAGAAACCCGACGAGGAAGAGCCCTTCATTCCCTATGCGGCCCGCATGGGGGCGACCTTTCTGCACGGTGCGGCGGTGACCATCCATAAGGCGCAAGGGTCGCAATGGGACACGGTGCAGGTTTTTGCGCCGGATCTGTTCGTGGCGGCGCGGATGGGTCGGGTCGAGGCGGGCCAGCCGCTGTGGAAACGGCTGGCTTATGTGGCGATCACCCGGGCGCAGGAGCGTCTGATCTGGGTGGTGCGCAACCGGCTGTCGAAACCCACCGGCCCACTGGTCGTTGATGATCTGCGCGCCACGCCCGCCGCGCCGCTGACGCTGGAGGCGGGTGAGGTCGAGTAAGGGCGCACCCCTCCTCAAGCCCTTGCGGGCTTTCCTCGGACGCTAGAGCGCGACGATCTGCTTTCCGGTATTGCCGCCCTTGAGCATCGCGATGAAGGCAGGCACCATGTTGTCCAGCCCCTCCGCCACGTCTTCGAGGTAGGCGATTTTGCCTTCGGCGACCTGGGGGCTGACCTCGTTGAGGAAGGCCGGGTAGTCGTTCCAGTGATCGAAGATGATGAAGCCCGTGACCTGCAGCCGTTTAACCAGAACCGCGCGCCACATCTGCGGCAGCCGGTCGGTGCCGTCGCCATCGACGCCACCATACCAGGCGATCATGCCGCACACAGGGATGCGGCCGTGCGTGTTCATCAACGGCAGCACCGCTTCGAGCACCTTGCCGCCGACGTTTTCCCAGTAGATGTCGACCCCATCGGGGGCGGCCTCGGCAATCGCCTTGCGCAGATCGGAGGCGGTGTCGTGGGCGCGGTGATCGATCGCGGCGTCAAAGCCGAAGGTATCCGTCGCCAGCGCGCATTTTTCCGGCCCGCCCGCGATCGCCACGGTGCGCAGCCCTGCGGCCTTGGCCAGTTGTCCGACCATCGACCCTACCGGACCGGTGGCGGCTGCCACCACGAGAGTTTCGCCCGCCTTGGGCTTGCCGAACCGGTTCAGCCCGACCCATCCGGTCAGTCCTGGCATCCCCAGCACGCCAAGAGCGGTCGAAGGCGGCAGGTCCGTGTCGAGCTTGCGCAGGTCCTTGCCTGGCAGGCAGGCGTGGCTGGCCCAGCCGGTCATTCCTGTGACCAGATCGCCGGTCGCGAAGCCATCCGCGTTGGACGTCAGCACGTGGCCCACGCCCTGGCCGGTCATCGTCTCGCCAATGCCGACAGAGGGGGCATAGCTTTTCACGTCGTCCATGCGTCCGCGCATGTAGGGATCGAGCGACAGGTGCGTGACCGCGATCAGCACCTCGCCGTCCTTGGGCTCGGGCATCGGGTCGGATTGCAGTTTGAAATCCTCGGGCACCGGCGCGCCAGAGGGGCGGCGGGCGAGGGTGATGCGCTGGAAAGTGACGGACATGGGGCGGGGTCTTTCGCTTGGGACAGGGGAATTTGGGTTGCGCGCGGGGCAGGGCCTGCGCAGTGTGACGTAGAGTGACAACGCAGAAAGCAAGGGAGGGCTGGATGCTTGGGATGATGATGAACCAACCGCTGTCGATCATCGAGATCCTGCGGTACGCGTCCGGTGCGCATCCCGGGGCCGAGGTCGTGTCGGTCAGGACCGAAGGCGACATGCACCGCGAAACCTATGCCGAGGCCTATGCCCGGGCCGCGCAGCTGGCCCATGGTCTGGGCAAGCTGGGTGTGGCGCAGGGCGACAGGGTGGCGACGCTCGCCTGGAACGGTTACCGGCATTTCGAACTGTACTATGGCGTGTCCGGCATGGGCGCGATCTGTCACACGATCAACCCGCGGCTGTCCGCCGAACAGATGCTCTATATCATCGGCCATGCCGAGGATAAGGTGCTGTGCTTCGACCTGACCTTCCTGCCGCTGGTCGAGGCGCTGGCCGAGCATCTGCCCGAGGGGCTGATGCTGGTGGCGATGACGGACCGGGCGCATATGCCCGAGAGCAAGCTTGATCTCATCTGCTACGAGGACATTCTGGACGGGCAGGCGGAAAGCTATGATTGGCCCGATCTGCCCGAGGAAACGGCGGCGGCGCTGTGCTACACCTCGGGCACCACCGGTAATCCCAAGGGCGCGCTCTATTCGCACCGGTCAACCGTGCTGCACGCGCTGTCGGTGTCCATCGCTCTCAACGACAGTCTGCGCGAAGGCGGGCGGATCCTGCCGGTCGTCCCGCTGTTTCACGTCAACGCCTGGGGCCTGCCCTATGCTGCCCCCCTGACCGGGGCGAGCCTGATCATGCCGGGTGGCAAACTGGATGGCGCGTCGCTTTACGATCTGATGGAGGCGGAGGGCGTGACCTCGGCCTGGGGGGTGCCGACGGTCTGGCTGGGTCTGCGGGCCGAGATCGAAAAGCGCGGCCGAAACCCCGAAAAGTTCCGCCAGGTCGTCATCGGCGGGTCCGCCGCGCCGCGCAGCATGATCGAACGGTTCGAAAGCTCGGGCGTCGATGTCTGCCATGCTTGGGGCATGACCGAAATGTCGCCGGTGGGCACGCATGGCCTGCTGTCGGCACCGATGAAGGAGCTGCCGTTCGACGACCAGATCACGCTCAAGTCAAAGCAGGGGCGCCGCATCTTCGGGGTGGAGCTGAAGATCGTCGACGAAGCTGGCCAGCCGCAGCCGCATGACGGCGTGGCATCGGGCGAGCTTTACGTCCGCGGCAATACCATCGTGTCGGGCTACTTCAACAACGAAGAGGCGACCGCCAAGGCGCTGGACAAGGACGGATGGTTCGGCACCGGCGATGTGGCGACGATCGACACGCGCGGTTTCGTGTCGGTGCAGGACCGGTCCAAGGACCTGATCAAGTCGGGCGGCGAATGGATCAGCTCGATCGATCTGGAAAACATCGCCATGGCGCATCCCAAGGTCGCGAACTGCGCGGTGATCGCCATCGCCCATCCGAAATGGGACGAACGCCCGCTGCTGGTTGTCGTGCCCGAGGACCCGGCGGACAAACCCAAGCTGTCGGAGATTCACGAGATGATGCTGCAAAGCCTGGCCAAATGGCAGTTGCCCGACGACATCGCCTTTGTCGATGAACTGCCCCTGACCGCGACCGGCAAGGTGTCAAAACTGACGCTGCGCCAGCGCTTTGCGGATTACTCGCTGCCCGATGTCCGCTGACGACCTGCGGTCCCTGCCTGCGCGCCTGTCGGAGTGGGTCGTGCTCGACGCCGCCCGGGTGCGCGCCTTTGCCGATGCGACCGAGGATTGGCAGTTCATCCACCTGGACGAGGACCGTGCGGCGGCCGAAACGCCCTTTGGCGGCGCAGTGGCGCACGGGTTCCTGACCCTGTCGATGCTGTCGGCGATGTCCTATCAGGTCATGCCCGACCTGCCGGGCATAAAGGCCAGCATCAACTACGGCTTTGACCGCATCCGCTTTGTCTCGCCCGTCCGGGTCGGGTCGCGCATCCGGGGCCGGTTCACCGTGGCCGAGGTGGACGAGGCGCCGGGCCGCCTGACCGTGCACTGGGATGTCAGCATCGAAATCGAAGGGGCCGAGAAACCGGCGCTGGTGGCGGCCTGGATCACCCGTCTGGAATTGGAGGAATGAGCATGGATTTGGGTGTGACCGACAAGGTGCGGCCGCTGATCGACAAGGTCCGCCGCATGGTTGAGGACGAGATCGCGCCGCTGGATGCCGAATTCCACGCCGAGGTCGGCAAGCATCCGTCCGGTGACAGGTTTCAGCATACCGACCGACAGTTGGAGATTCTGGACGGCCTCAAGGCCAAGGCGAAAGAGCGCGGGCTCTGGAATTTCTGGCTGACCGGTTCGGAGCGGGGCTATGGCCTGTCGACCGTGGAATACGCCTATCTGGCCGAAGAGATGGGAAAGGTCGGCATCGCCGCCGAAGTGTTCAACTGCAACGCGCCCGACACCGGCAACATGGAGGTGCTGGAACGCTATGGCACCCAGTCGCACAAGGACCGCTGGCTGGGGCGGCTGTTGGAGGGTGAGATCCGCTCGGCTTACGTTATGACCGAACCGGGCATCGCGTCGTCGGATGCGGCGCAGCTGCAGTTCGCGGCCGTGCGCGATGGCGACGACTATGTGCTCAACGGCGAAAAGTGGTGGATTTCCGGCGCGGGCGATCCGCGCTGCGCGCTTTACATCGTCATGGCCTGCACCGATGCGGACGCCCCCAAGCACCAGCGCCACACCATGTTCGTGATGGACCCGGACACGTCCGGCATCGAGGTGCTGCGCCCGATGCAGGTCTTTGGGCAAGATGACGCGCCGCATGGGCATATGCATCTGCGGTTCACGGATGTGCGCGTGCCCGCCGACCAGGTCGTGCTGGGCGAGGGCCGGGGGTTCGAGGTCGCGCAGGGGCGTCTGGGGCCGGGGCGCATCCACCATTGCATGCGCGCCATCGGTCAGGCGGAAAAGGCGCTTGAAATGATGTGCCGCCGCGGCCTTGCGCGCGAGGCGTTCGGCAAGAAGCTGGTCGAGCTGGGGGCGAATTACGACATCATCGCCAATGCCCGGATGGAGATCGAGATGGCGCGGCTTCTGTGCCTCAAAGCCGCCTGGATGATGGACACCCAGGGTGTGCGCGCCGCGCAGCCGTGGATTTCCAAGATCAAGGTCGTGGCGCCGTTGATGGCCGGCAAGGTCATCGACGAGGCGATGCAGCTGCACGGCGCGGGCGGGATCAGCCAGGATTTCGACCTGGCGCATATGTGGACCCACGTGCGCACCCTGCGCTTTGCCGATGGGCCGGACGCGGTGCACCGCCGCCAGGTGGCGCGGGCCGAGCTGCGCAAGTTCGTCAACGACAAGGTCTGACCGGATGGATGCGGCGCAGCTTGAGGCGGTGGCCGGCTGGATGGCCCGGCACGTGCCGGGGTTCGAAGGGCCGGTCAAGGCGCGCAAATTCGACGTCGGCCAGTCCAACCCGACCTTCCGGCTGACGGCACCGTCGGGATCTTACGTGTTGCGGCGCAAGCCGCCGGGTGTGCTGCTGAAATCCGCCCATGCGGTCGACCGTGAATTCCGCGTACAGCGTGCGCTGGCGGGAACCGATGTGCCGGTCCCGAAGATGCTGGCGCTCTGCGAGGACGACGCCGTGATCGGGTCGATGTTCTACGTGATGGAGGATGTCGCCGGGCGCAATATCGCCGACCCGTCGATGCCCGAGGCGACACCGCAAGAACGCGCCGCGATCATGGCCGAGATGCACCGGGTTCTGGCGGCAATCCATGACGTCGACATCAATGCGGTGGGCCTGTCCGACTACGGTCCGCCGGGGGATTACTACGCCCGGCAACTGGGTCGCTGGACCAAGCAGTACCGCGCGTCCGAGACGGAGCCGGTGCCCGCTATGGACCGGCTGATGGGCTGGCTTGGCGCGCATCTGCCCCCGGATGACGGCCAGCGCACGCTGGTGCATGGCGATTACCGCGTCGACAACATGCTGTTCGCGCCGGACGAGCCCCAGTGTCGCGCGGTACTGGATTGGGAATTGTCGACCATCGGCCACCCCTTTGCCGATCTCGCGGGGGTGATCATGCAATGGCAATTGCCGCCGGGCCCCGAGGGTCGGGGGCTGGCCGGGGTGGACCGTGCCGGTGCGGGGTTGCCGTCGGATGAGGCGTTTGTGCAGGCCTATTGCGAAAGGCGTGGCATCGACGCGATTGATGGCTTCGGGTTCTACGTGGCCTTCGCGTTTTTCCGTATGGCGGCGATTCTGCAGGGGGTGAAGAAGCGCGCGCTCGACGGCAACGCATCGAACCCCGACAAGGCGCTGCGGCTGGGGGCGTTCGTGCCGCGCTTTGCCGAACTGGGGCTGGAGGCCGCGGGCGCATGAGTGATCTCGATCCCCGTTTCGCCGAACCGGCCTATCCCTTTGCCGCGCATCTGGGCATGCGCATGACCGGCTGGCGCGACGGCTGGGCCCGGTTCGAGATGGCGCTGGCGCCCGAGATCATGAACCGCCACGGCAATCCGCATGGCGGGGCGCATGCGTCGCTGCTGGACACCGTGATGGGCTATGCCGGGTGCTGGACCGGTGACCCTGAGGTGCGGCAGATGGCGCTGACGCTGTCGCTGAACGTGCAGTATCTGTCGCGCCCCCGGGGCACGCTGCTGATCGGGGAGGGGCGGCAGACCGGCGGAGGGCGCAGCACGTTCTTTGCCGAGGCGACGGTGGTGGACGATCTGGGCGAGTTGATCGCCAGCGGCACGGGTGTCTTTCGCTATCGCAAGGGGGGCGCGTAGCTCCTCAAGCCCTTGCGGGCTTTCCTCGCCCGCGCTCAGTAGCCCGCGTCGCGATCCACCAGATGCAGGAACGGCTCGCCCGCTTCGCCGCGGCGGATGTTTTCGGCCACCACGCGGCTGGCGCTGTCGGAGCGGGTTTCCGACGCGATATGCGGTGTCACCGTGACCTGCGGGTGGGTCCAGTAGGGATCATCGGCGGGCAGCGGTTCGGTGCGGAAGACATCCAGCGTGGCGTGGCTGATCTGCCCACTGTCGAGCGCGGCCAGAAGCGCGCTGTCGTCGATCAACGGGCCGCGACCGGGGTTGATGATCACCGCCCCCGGGGCGGTCAGCGCCAGGGTGCGGGCATTGAGGACATCCCGCGTCTGCGGCGTGTCGGGCAACAGCAGCACGACGATCTGCGCGCCTGTCAGCGCGGCATCGATCCCCTCCGCTCCGGCGAAGGACTGCACGCCGGTCTGCGCGTGGCCGGACCTGCTCCAGCCGCGCACGGGAAACCCAAGGGCGGTCAGCGCTGCGGCGCAGGCCTGCCCCAGCGCGCCGAAGCCGAGGATCGCCACCGGCCTGTCCCTGGACAGCGGCGGCGGCGTGTTCTGCCACAGGTGGTCGGGGTTCACGATGTGTGCATCCATACCCAGGTGGTGGCGCAGCACATGGCCCGTCACCCATTCGACCATGCCCTGCGTCAACCCCTCGTCATCGACCATGCGCGCCAGCGGCACGGTCAGGGTGTGGTTGCCAACCACGCCTTCCACACCGGCCCAGAGGTTCAGCACCGCCTTGAGCCGCGTGTAGGGGCGGAAATCCTGCACCGCGCTGTTGGGCGCGTAAACGATGTAATCGACCTTGGCCGCGGGCAGGTCCGTTGTCAGCACATAGTCAAGATCAAGCGCATCGAGGGCGCTGCGCAGCGGCGCTTCGTATTGCGCCCAGCGGTCGGGCTGGGCGGCGAAAAGGACGTTGACGGGCATCGGTTACCTCGGTCTGTGGATATGGGCGCTTTGCACCAGGCCAAAGGCCACCATGAGCACCAGCATCGCCGATCCGCCGTAGCTGACCAGCGGCAGCGGCACACCCACGACCGGGGCCAGCCCCATGACCATCGACATGTTGACGGCGAAGAACAGGAAGAAGGTCAGCCCCACCCCCAGGATCAGCAGCGACGAAAACCGGTCGCGGTTCTGCAAGGCCGAGGCGATGCAGAAGAGCAGGATCAGCACGTAGAGGATCAGCAGCGAAAACGCCCCGACAAAGCCGAATTCCTCGGCCAGGGTGTTGAAGATGAAATCGGTGTGCTTTTCCGGCAGGAAGTTGAGCCGCGATTGCGTGCCCTGCATGAAACCGCGCCCGGTCCAGCCGCCCGATCCCATCGCGATCTTCGCCTGGGTGATGTGATAGCCCGCGCCCAGCGGGTCGGAACTGGGGTCGATAAAGGTGTCGATCCGGCGGAACTGGTAGTCCTTGAGCATCTGCCAATCGGTGCCGCGGCTGCGGAACACCGTCGACACAAAGCCCGCCCCGGCGGCGATGACCACCCCGAAATAGGCCCAGTGCACACCGGCGAGGAACATCATCAGCCCACCGCCGGTGACAAGCAGGATGGCGGTCCCCAGATCCGGCTGGGTCAGCACCAGAAAGGTCGGCAGAAGGATCAGCAGAACCGGCAGCAGCACCCAGAGCGGGCGCGAGGTTTTGCGGATCGGCAGCCAGTCGTAATAGGCCGCCAGCAGCATCACCATGGTGACCTTCATGAGCTCGGACGGTTGCAGGCGGAAAAAGCCAAGGTCGATCCAGCGCTGCGCGCCCATGCCGACCGCGCCGAAGAATTCGACGAAGACCAGCAGCACCACCGACACGAGGTAGGCCACCACGGCCATGTTGCGCCAGAACCAGATCGGCACCAGCGCCACCGTGAACATCAGCACCAGCCCAAGCGCATAACGTTTCATCTGCGGTTCGGCCCAGGGGCTGAACGACCCGCCCGCGACGGAATAGAGCATCAGGAACCCGACACCGGCCACGGCTGACAGCAGGATGACCAGCGGCCAGTTGAGGTGCAGCACCTTGCGAAGGCCCGAAGGGACCGTCTTGACGGTATATTCAAGATAACTCATGCGCGGCTGGACCCGTCGCTGCGCCGCTCTTCGCGTTCCCGGGCCAGACGTTCCTGCTGCGCCTTGATGCGGCTGCGGTCCGATGAAGGGTAGGCCTCAAGCGGCGGGGTCCCGCCGTAAAGCGCCTGCAATGTCACGTCGCGGTTGATAGGGGCAGCGGCGGATGACCCGCCACCGCCGTGTTCCACCACGACCGATACCGCGATCTTGGGGTTGTTGTAGGGTGCGAAGTTCACGAACAGCGCGTGATCGCGTTCTTCCCAGGGCACATCCTCGTTGCGGACCACGCGGTTGCGGACCTGGCTGGTGCCGGATTTGCCCGCGATCTCCATCCCCTCGGCGACGACACGCGACCGGTAGCCGGTGCCGCGGCGGTTGTTGGACACTGCCCACATCGCCTTGCGCACCTGGCGCAGGTGGTTTTCGTTGAGGCCCAGGCTTTCTCCGGCGCGCGACGGTGTGTCGACGCCATCAATCCGCTTGACCAGCCGCGGCCCGATGCTGCGCCCGGTGGCGATGCGCGCTGTCATGATCGCCTGCTGCAGCGGCGAGGACAGCACGAAACCCTGCCCGATGGACGCGTTGACGGAATCCCCGATCAGCCAGGACGCCCCGCGTTCGCGCAGCTTCCAGTCCTTGTCGGGCACAAGGCCCGCGGTAACCGCAGACATCGGCACATCCGGCGCCTCGCCCAGGCCCAGACGGCGGGCCATGTCGGCGATGCGTTCGATCCCGACCTTGAGCGCCAGTTCGTAATAATAGACATCGCAGCTTTCGCGGATGCTTTCCTCAAGGTTGACCCAGCCGTGCCCGGCGCGTTTCCAGCAATGGAAACGCCGCGACCCAACCTCGAGGTGGCCGGGGCAATAGGCGGTGTCGTCGGCAGAAAGAATGCCCGATTCCAGCGCCGCCAGCGCGCAGATCATCTTGAACGTCGATCCCGGAGGATAGGCGTCCTGCACGGTCTTGGAAGCCAGCGGACGGTGGTTGTTGTCGCGCAGTACCGAATAGTCGGCGACAGAAATGCCGCGCACGAACTTGTTGGGGTCGTACGACGGAGACGAGGCGATGGCGAGGATATCGCCATGCTCGAGATCCATCACCACGCAGGAGGCCGATTCCTGGCCCAGCCGTGACTTGATGTATTCCTGCAGATCGCTGTCGAGCGTCAACTGGATGTCGGTCCCGGCGTCGCCTTCGCGGCGGTCCAGTTCGCGCATGACACGGCCTACGGCGTTGACCTCGACCCGCTTGGCCCCGGCGTTGCCGCGCAGCTGTTCCTCGTATTTGGCCTCGACCCCGACCTTGCCGATCTGGAAGCGCGGGATGCGCAGCACCGGTTCGGGGTCTTCGTAGCGCGCAAGGTCGCGTTCCGACACCGGGCCGACGTAGCCCACCACATGGGCAAAGCTGTCATGCCGAGGATAGAACCGCGACAGGCCGACCTCGGGCGTCACACCAGGCAGGGCGGGGGCATTGGCGGCGACGCGGCTGATATCGCTCCAGCTCACGCGGTCGGCGACGGTGATCGGCAGGAAAGGCGCGCTGCGCTCCATTTCCGCCAGGGCGCGGTTCAACTCGTCCTCGTCGAGCTCCACCAGGTTGGACAGCCGCGCGATCACATCGGTCACGTCGCCCGCATCCTCGCGCACGATGGTGATGCGGTAGCTGGGCGCATTTTCGGCGATCACCACGCCGTTGCGGTCGAAAATCTGCCCCCGCGCGGGCGGGATCAGCCGGATGTTGATCCGGTTTTCCTCGGCCAGGAGGCGGAACTCATCCGCCTGGTCGACCTGCATGAACCGCATCCGCAGCCCCAGCACCCCGGCAAAGCCCAGTTGCAGCCCGCCCAGCACCAGCCCGCGGCGGGAAATGCGGCGCACGCTTTCGGTGGTTTCGCGCGGCGACCGTCTCATAGGGAATGCCCCAGTCTGTCCACCTCTCCGGGGTTGGAGCGGCGCACACCAAAGACGACGTGCGACAGCAGGACGACGACGGGATAGGCGGCAAGGGTCATGAAATACTGCATGAGCGTCAGAAACATGGCTCCGGGTGACACGATCAGCACGATCAGTATCACCCGGTATATCAGGGTGATCGCGAAAAGGCACCCGGCCACGGTGATCCATTCCAGCACGAAGGTGTTATCGCGCTGCCGCCGTTCGCGGGATTTCAGCCATTCCACCGCCAGAACCACAAGCGCCGCCCACAGTCCGGGCGGGCGCTGGAACACAAGGTCCGAAAGCAGCAGAACGGCCGCCACCAGAAACGTGGGTACATAGTCCGGCCGCCGCAACGCCCAGGCAAAGCAGAGCGCTACCATGAGGTCGGGCGCGGCCCAGCGGCGCGGGGTGGTTTCGAGCGGAAGCAGATGGAAAAAGATGATCAGCAGGCACAGCAGCACGAAGGCGCCGCGCATGGACCAGATCCGGGCCGCGCTTTGATCAACCATCGCCGGCCTCCGCCGCCTCCGCCTCGGGCGCCGGGGTGTTGGTGCCGGGCGGTTCGTCGGGAAGGATCAGCGCGCTGGGCTGGCTGACCTTGCGCGCGCCGTGGTCGCGCAGGACACGCAGAAACTCCAGCCGTTCGTAATCCGCGGCCATCCGGGTGCGCAGCCGCCCGCCGGGGTCCTGTGCCACCTGTCCGATCAGCAGGCCGGGCGGGAAGACATCGCCGTCGCCGCTGGTCACGATCCGGTCGCCGGGGCGCACGAGGTCGGGATTTTCGAGGAAATCGATGGGCGGTGCGGCGGTGTTGTCGCCCACGATCAGCGCCCGCTGGCCCGAGGGCTGGATCGTCGCCGGGATGCGGCTGGTGGAGTCGGTGAGCAGGATCACCCGGCTGGTGTTGTCCCCGACGCCCGAAATCCGCCCCACCAGTCCGATGCCGTCCATCGTGGCCCAGCCGTCGACGATTCCGTCGCGCGAACCGACGTTGATCAGCACGGTCTGCCGGAAGGGCGAGCCCGAGTCGGCCAGCACGACGCCGGTGATATAGGTCAGCCGGGGGTCCAGCCGCACGTTGTTGAGATCGCGCAGCCGGGCGTTTTCCTGTTCCAGCTGCAGCGCCGCCTCTTTCCACGAGGTCATCTGCCGCAACTCGCGTCGCAATTCCTGGTTCTGCTCGTAGATGTTCTGATAGCTGCGGAAATCCCGCAAAAGCTTGACCGTCGCGGTGACCGGGGCCATTGCCCAGTCAAAGCTGGGCACCACCGTGTCGATCACCTGGGCGCGGAACCGTTCGACCCTCGGGCTGTCCACCCGCCAGACCAGGAACAGACCGACAAGACACAGGATCAGCAGCGCCAAAAGCAATCGTTTCAGCGGGCCGGTGTAGTCTTCGCCGTTTGCGCGATCCTTGGCCAATTTTGCCCCTTCACGTCAAAGGTGCAGGGATCAGCTGTCGTAGTCAATTGCGTGGCGCAACTGCTTTTCGTACTCCAGCGCCTTGCCGGTGCCAAGCGCCACGCAGTTGAGCGATTCGTCCGCGATGCTGACCGCAAGTCCGGTCTGTTCGCGAAGCGCCAGATCCAGTTCGCCCAGCAGTGCGCCGCCGCCGGTCAGCATCACGCCACGGTCGACGATGTCGGCGGCCAGATCCGGCGGGGTGGCTTCCAGCGCGGTCATCACCGCCTCGCAGATCGCCTGCACCGGTTCGGCCAGCGCCTCGGCCACCTGGGCCTGGCTGATCTCGGTTTCCTTGGGTACGCCGTTGAGCAGGTCGCGGCCACGGATATGCATGGACGAGCCGCGCCCGTCGTCGGGCATGCGGGCGGTGCCGATGCTGGTCTTGATCCGTTCGGCGGTCGATTCCCCGACCAGCAGGTTCTGCTGGCGGCGCAGGTAGTTGATGATCGCCTCGTCCATGCGGTCGCCGCCGACGCGGACCGACCGGGCATAGACGATGTCGCCCAGGCTCAGCACCGCGACTTCGGTCGTGCCGCCACCGATATCGACGACCATGTTGCCGGTCGGATCGGTGATCGGCATGCCCGCGCCAATGGCCGCCGCGATGGGTTCGGCAATCAGACCCGCGCGCCGCGCGCCCGCCGACAGCACCGACTGCCGGATCGCGCGCTTTTCCACCGGGGTGGCGCCATGCGGCACGCAGACGATGATCTTGGGCTTGGAAAAGGTCGACCGCTTGTGAACCTTGCGGATGAAATGCTTGATCATCTCTTCAGCCACGTCGAAATCGGCGATCACGCCTTCGCGCATCGGGCGGATCGCCTCGATGCTGCCGGGGGTACGGCCCAGCATCAGCTTGGCGTCCTCGCCCACGGCGAGGACCTTCTTGACGCCGTCCTTGATGTGGTAGGCCACGACCGAGGGTTCGGACAGGACCACACCCTTGCCCTTCACATAGATCAGCGTGTTCGCCGTCCCAAGGTCAATCGCCATGTCCGCAGTGAACATGCCCAGGAGTTTTTCCAGTCCAAACATTCGTCGAGTCCCAATCGTGTGAAGGCCCGCGACTCTTCCGAGGCGGGCCGAGCGCTCTTATAGGCTTGGAACCGGGGTAGCGAAAGGGTGCGCGCAAGATGAATCAGCGTGAACCCGCCGCCCTGTGGCCGGGTGGGCAACGCCCCCGCGGGTGCTTGCCAATGCTGTGCCGAGCGCCGCGAGATCCGCGCAAGGCGGGCTGTTGACGTACAAAAAACGGTCCGAGCCACGCGGGATGCGGCGCGTGTGAAAGGCCGAGACATTGAACAGCTGCGGCGAATCGTCAGGGGTGGATGCGCAACCCCGGCGAATCGAGAAAGGGCAGGGCAGGGGCCCGCATCGCTCGCAAAACCGCCCTCGAATGATCCATGAAGCGCCGCAATCGGGGGGCAGACTGCGTGGTAACGGCACGAGCGGAGCTTTGAAAATGTCCCATACCGACCAAGAAATCCTGATGGCGCTGCGCCCCAAGCGCCCGAAAGGCCCCGCGCGCGGGGCGCGCAAGAGTCTGCTGGGCGTGGCTGCGGCGGTGTTTCTGGCCCTTGCGGTCTTTGTCGATTTCCTGACGTTCAGCATCAGCGCCAGTCTCTTCGGCGAGGAGGACACACCAAGCGCATATCTGGATCACCGGCTGAAGCTGTCGAAGCTCTCAACGTTCTGGGCGACCGAGAGCCTGCCCGAACGTGATTACAACGCCAACCCGCTTATCCCCTCCGAAAAGGCCGCCTATGCGGACCGGATGCACCTGGCCTTGCCCGCCGCACCCGAGGGCTGGACCCGCGCGCCCTTCACGACCGCGGATTTCTGGACCCTGCGCAAGGATCTGGTGCCCTGCCAGAAATACGACGACAAGCTTCTCAAGGCCAAGGCGATGATCGGCGATTCACGTGGCTGCCCGCCGGGTCTGGGTGGCGACGGGTTCCATGTCTACACCCGCGGCGTGGAGCAGATCGCGCTCATGCTGCGCTACATCCCGGCAGATCCCACCGTTCCGAGGGCCGAGGCGTTGCGGAACGCCCCCCTGCCGGACTTCGCCGCCGCCAACTTTGCCCAGAGCCGTGGCGACCGAACGCTGACGCCGTTCACCCGAGTGCGGAACTGGTCGTTCGGGGTGCTGCCCATGACGCTGACCCGGCGCAGTGGGGCGGTCAGTGACCTGCCGCTGCGGATCTATGCCCGCAACGGCGGGCAGGGCACGGTGGACATCTTTGCCGTGTCCACGGCCTCGGCCACGACAACAAAGCACCTGCTGAGTCAGATCGACTTTGCCTTTCTGAACGCGATGCTGGCGCCGACCGCCGATGGATAGGTTCTGCAGGATTGATGTCTGATGTCCGTGTCCGGTCGCGATACGCCGAAGGCCAGGGTCGGCTATACCGATCCGAAATTTGCCGCGCGGCTGGCGCGCATGGGTCTGAAACCGGGCCACGACCTGTCGCATGAAACGCCCCGGCTGCGGCGGTCGCGGTCGAAACCGGTGGCGGTGATTGTGCTGGTGCTGCTGCTGGGGGCGGTGCTTTGGGTCGATCATGCGCTGTTCCAGGCCCGTGCCGATCTGCGCGGGCAGGGGCGCGATCTTGTCGCCTATGTGACGGACCGGCTGGGTCTGAGCGTGCAGCCAACACGACATGCGCCGTTCCCCGACCGCGACTATCGGGCCGATCCGCTGAGCCTGGTCGAAAAGGCTGCGTTTTCCCGGCATCTGCCCTCCGCCCTGCCGCCCGCGCCCCCAGGCTGGACCCTGCGCCCGTTCGAGAGCGGCGATCAGGCCATCCTGCGCCCGGAGCTTGCGCATTGCGGCGGAGGTCCGGTGCGGCTTGATGCCGATTATTTCTACAACCGCACGGACCGT
Source organism: Thalassococcus sp. BH17M4-6 (assembly GCF_049323015.1). Classification (NCBI taxonomy): domain Bacteria; kingdom Pseudomonadati; phylum Pseudomonadota; class Alphaproteobacteria; order Rhodobacterales; family Roseobacteraceae; genus Thalassococcus; species Thalassococcus sp. BH17M4-6. The sequence goes on along the minus strand of NZ_JBMPGU010000009.1, from coordinate 54,680 downwards.
CCGCAGGCGCGTTGCCCGGCTTATCGCAACTGGACGGGGGTCTGGGTCTACGCCCAGGCCAACAAGCGCATCGCCATCGGCCTGCATTACAAACCGTCCCGGTCGCTCATCGGGCGCGTCTGCATGCCTCGGGGGCCGGTGCCGTCGGTCTTTATCGAGGCGTTCGGCGCCGATTATGCCAGCCGCGCCTACCGCAGCGCGACCTTCATCAACGGCTGGCGGTTCGGTGCCCTGCCGTCCAGCGAACGGCGCCCCGGTCATGTGCGCACCCGGATGCCGCTGCGGATGCTGGCCCGGAAGGCCGGGGACGGGGCGCTGACGGTTTTCGCGATGGCCAACGCGGCGCGCAGCGATGTCACCCGCATTCTTGGCGGGCTGGACACGGATGCCATGACCGCCCTGATTGCGCCGGGCTAGCCAAGAGCGGCCAATTCGCGTGGTCAGGTCGTTTTCCCACCATGACGTGTCGGGACAGTTTTGCGGCGGGTTTGGCAACCGAGTATGCACGGCTCAAACGCAACGGAGTCGCGCCATGAAAACACAAGTCAAAGCTCTGGTTGTCGGCGGCGGCGCTGTCGGAACCTCGATCGCCTATCACCTGGCCCGCGCGGGCTGGGAGGATGTCATGCTCCTGGAACGCGACGAGCTGACCAGCGGCAGCACCTGGCATGCCGCGGGCCTGCTGCCCTATTTCAACATGTCCTTCGCGACGACCCACATCCACGACTATTCGATCCGCTTCTACAAGACCCTGGAAGAGGAAACCGGCCTCAACGCCGGCTTTGCGGTCGTGGGCAACCTGCGCATGGCGCAGACGGACGAGCGGATGGAAGAATACATGGTCTACGCCACCACGGCGGAAACCTGCGGCGTGCCCTACGTCTTCATGACGCCCGAAGAGATCAAGGAACGCTGGCCGCTCATTCGGACCGAAGACCTCAAGGGCGCGCTTTATCATCACACCGATGGCTATATTAACCCTGCCGACGTGACCATGGCGATGGCCAAGGGCGCGCGCCAGCGCGGTGTCGCGATCGAACGCAAGTGGCAGGCGGATGCCTTCCACTGGAACGGCACCCATTGGGAAGTGACCGCGACAAAGATGGTCGAAAAGGGCGGCAACCTGGTGCCGTCGGACGAACAGATCGTCATCACCGCCGAACATGTCGTGACCGCCTCCGGAAACCACGCGCAGCGCACCGCGAAGATGCTGGGCATCAAGATGCCCGCCATCCCGGTCGAGCATCAGTTCGTCGTAATGGAGCAGGACCCGTCGCTGGTGGCCTGGCGCAAGGACGGCAACCCCGAACACCCCGTCATCCGTGACGCCGATGCGCAATCCTATGTGCGCGAAGAGCGGGGCGGCTGGATCCTGGGCGTCTATGAAAAGCACGCGCCTGCGCGCTTTGAATACGGCGTGCCCGACAGCTTCCGCGCGGACCTGTTCCAGCTGGATCTGGAGCGGATCGAAGATCAGTACATGGCGATGATCCACCGCGTTCCGTCCTGCGAGGAATGCGGCCTCAAGGACGATTTCAACGGGCCGATCTGCTACACCCCCGACGGCAACCCGCTGGTCGGTCCGGCCCCGGGCCTGCGCAACATGTGGCTGGCCGAAGGCTTCAGCTTTGGCATCACCGCGGCGGGCGGCACCGGCTATTACCTTGCGCAGATGATGGTCGATGGCGAGGCCGAGATCGACATGGCATCGCTTGACCCCAAGCGCTACGGCGACTGGATGACCACCGAATACGCTGCGCGCAAGAACGAAGAGGCGTATGAGCACGTCTACATCCTGCACCACCCGGATGAGGAGCGCCCCGCCTGCCGCCCGCTGCGCACCGTGCCCGCCTATGACCGGCAGAAGGCCCGTGGCGCGCAGTTCGGCCATGTGAACGGCTGGGAACGGCCCAACTATTTCGGGCCGCTGGATGCGCCCGACAGCTTTGACCATGACGCGCGCAGCTTCCGCCGCGGCGGCTGGTGGCAGTACGTGGAGGAGGAGGCGAAGGCCATCCGCGAAGGCGTGGGCCTGATCGACGCGTCGGCCTTTACCAAGCACATGGTCAAGGGTCCGGGCGCCACGCAGTTCCTGGACTGGTTCACCTGCAACAAGCTGCCCAAGGTGGGCCGCATCAACCTGACCTATGCGCTGACCGATCACGGCACCACCCGCACCGAATACACCATCGTGCGGCTGGCGGAGGATGAATATTATCTCATCTCCGCCGGGGCCTGGACAGAGTACGACGGCGATTTCCTGCGCAAATCCGCCGCCGACAAGGCGCCCGAGTTCGGCTATATCGAGATCCAGAACGTCACCACGCAATACGGCGTTTTCGCCATCGCGGGGCCCAAGTCGCGCGAGGTGCTGAACGCGGTGGTCAGGGATGCGGATCCGGCGACGGTGCTGTCGAACAAGCGTTTCCCGTGGCTGTCGATGCGCGACATCGAACTGGGCATGTGCCCGGTGCGCGCCATCCGCGTGGCCTATACCGGAGAATTGGGCTGGGAACTGCATCACCCGATCGAGATGCAGAACTACCTTTTCGACCTGCTGGAAAAGGCGGGCGAACCGCATGGCATGAAGCTGGTCGGTGCCCGGGCGCAGAACTGGCTTCGGCTGGAAAAGTCCTACCGTGCCTTCGGCCATGAACTGGGCCGCGACGCGACCCCGGCCGAGGCGGACCTGCCGCGCTTTATCGATCTGTCGAAGGACTTCAACGGCAAGGCCGCGATGCAGGAAAAGGGTATCCGCAGCAAATGCGTGACGGTGCTGGTGGATGGCCCGTCGGATGCCGATCCCTGGGGACGTGAGGCGCTTTACACCGAGGATGGCACCCGCGTCGGGCGTCTGACCTCGGGCGGCTATTCGGTGGCCTTCGGCAAGAGCATCGGCATGGGCTATGTGAAACCCGACCTCGCGGTCGCGGGCACCAAGCTCAAGGTCAAGATGTTCAACGAGCTTTGGGATGCCGTCGTGACCGAAGACAGCCCCTACGATCCCACCAACGCGACGATCCGCAAGGACGGCTGAGGCCGGGACACCCCTGAAACAAAAACGACCGCCGAACCCCCGGCGGTCGTTTTTCTTTGGGCGCGATTGCAAAGGTTACTTCAGCCGTTCCAGGATGCCCGGCTGTTTCATCAGTTCGGAAAAGCCCGATGCTTCCATTTTGGAGATGGCGATTTCGCTGGCGCCGCAGCGTTGGCCCAGTTCGATGGCCAGCGGCGACACCAGCACCGCGGGCACGTTCTGCGCGATGGTGTCGAGCGAGGTGATCTTGACCGCGGCCCAGGCCTCGGCGGCTTTCACGTAAGCCTCCACCGCCTGATCGCCCCCGACGGTGCGGATATTGTCGAGCACGCAGGCGCTGGCCTCGCGCGTTTCAGCGTCCCAGCTGAAATCCGGGATCTTGTCGGTGTGTTCTGGCAGCCGTTCCTCGTAAAAGCTGACCAGTTGATCGGCGGCGGCCTCGTTCGCCACCTCCAGCCGCTCCAGCATCTCGTCGGCGAGCGCGAGGCCCGGGGACAGGGCCAGCAGCAGGCCGGTTGCGAGGGTTGGCAGGCGCATTCTGACAATCACCCCAGCAACCGCCGTGCGATGACCTGCGCCTGAATCTCGGCGGCCCCTTCAAAGATGTTGAGGATGCGCGCGTCGCACAGGATGCGGCTGATGGTATATTCCAGCGCGAACCCGTTGCCGCCGTGGATCTGCAACCCGTTGTCGGCAGCGGCCCAGGCGACCCGTGCGCCCAGAAGCTTGGCCATGCCCGCTTCGATATCGCAGCGGTGGCCTTCGTCCTTTTCGAACGCCGAATAATAGGTCAGCTGCCGTGCGATCATGATTTCGACCGCCATCATCGCCAGCTTGCCGGACACGCGGGGGAAGTTGATCAGCGCCTTTCCGAACTGCTTGCGGTCCTGCGCGTATTGCATCGACACATCGAGCGCCGACTGCGCCACGCCGATGGCGCGGGCGGCGGTCTGGATACGGGCGGATTCGAATGTTTCCATGAGCTGCTTGAAGCCCTTGCCCTCTTCGCCGCCCAGAAGGTTTTCGCCCTTCACGTGGAAATCGTCGAAGCCCAGTTCGTATTCCTTCATGCCGCGGTAGCCCAGCACCTCGATCTCGCCGCCGGTCATGCCGTCGGTCGGGAAAGGTGCCTCGTCCGTGCCGGGGGTCTTTTCCGCCAGGAACATCGACAGGCCCTTGTAATCGGTCGTGTCGGGATCGGTCCGCGCGAGCAGCGTCATCACATGGGTGCGCGCGGCGTGGGTGATCCAGGTCTTGTTGCCGGTCACCTTGTAATCGCCGTTCCCGTCCTTGACCGCGCGGGTGCGCAGCGCGCCCAGATCCGACCCGGTGTTGGGTTCGGTAAAGACCGCCGTCGGCAGCTTTTCGGCCGACGCAAGGGCCGGCAGCCATTTCTGCTTTTGCTCTTCGGTGCCGCCCGCGATGATCAGTTCGGCGGCGATCTCGGACCGGGTGCCAAGGCTGCCCACGCCGATATAGCCCCGCGACAGTTCTTCGGACACGACGCACATCGATGCTTTGGACAGACCGAAGCCGCCGTATTCCTCGGGAATGGTCAGGCCGAAGACACCCATTTCGGCCAGCTCCTCGATAATCTCCATCGGGATAAGCTCGTCCTTGAGGTGCCATTCGTGCGCATGCGGCACGACCTTGTCGACGGCGAAGCGGCGGAACTGTTCGCGGATCATCTCAAGCTCGTCGTCCAGGCCCGTGGCGCCCACGGTCACGTCGGCATTGCGCTCCTGCATCAGCGTCACCAGCCGCGTGCGCGCGGCTTGGGTGTTGCCGGACTGGGTCAGTGTCATGACCTCAGGCGTCATCAGGACGCGCATGTCGTCCTGGCTCAGCCCGATGTCCTGCAGGCGCAGGATCTCGCCCTGGCTCATCGGGATGCCGCCGTAAATCTGCCAGAGGTATTCGCCAAAGGCGATCTGGTGGATCAGCTTTTCGACCTCGCCGAACTTGCCCTCCTCGACCAGCTTTTCCGCCCAGTTCTGCATCTGGCGCAGGGCCTCGGCATAGGTGGCAAGCCAGGCCAGCCCGTGCGCGGCGGTCTGGTGCTCTTCGACCAGCGCGCCAGAAATCCGGCCATTGTCGGTCAGCCGGTCACGCAAGGTGGTCCGCGCGGTGTCATAGACCTTTTCGACCGGGGCGATGGCCGCCTTGGTCAGGGTCAGAAGCTCGGGCAAAACAGTGTCTTGCGTCAGGGTCAGGTCCTGTCCGTCATGCGCCATGGGTCATGTCCTTTCCGTTGTTCGGCTCCGGATAGCCACTTTGCAGGTGCAGCGCAACAAAAATACCCGAAGGTGCGGCCATTTGATCGTTTCTTGCGCGTGCGTTTTTTGCAGTGCGGCGTTGCGGGCTCTGATAAGAGGCGGTCATGGAAAGCCTGATCTCCCTGATCCCCCTACAAACACTGGGTCTTTGTCTAGCAATTGCGTTGCTGGCGGGAATCGTCAAGGGCGTGGTCGGCTTTGCCATGCCGATGATCATGATATCCGGAATGGGGTCGTTTATCGCGCCGGAACTGGCGCTGGCTGGGCTGATTCTGCCCACTTTGGTGACGAACGGCATGCAGGCCCTGCGGCAGGGGACCAGTGCGGCCCTCGGGTCTGTGCGGCGATTCCGGGTGTTTCTGGGCGTCGGGCTGGTCATGCTGTTGATCGCCGCACAGCTGGTGACGCTGCTGCCGGTGCCGGTAATGCTGGCGCTGATCGGCGGGCCGGTGGCCGGCTTTGCCAGCCTGCAACTGCTGGGCTGGCGTGGAGAGTTGCCGGGTGGCCCCAGCCTGAAGCTGGAAATCGGCATCGGCGCGTTTGCCGGCTTCATCGGCGGGCTGTCGGGGGTCTGGGGGCCGCCGGTGGTGGCCTACCTCACGGCGCTTGGAACGGAAAAGCGCGAACAGATGCGGGTGCAGGGCGTGATCTATGGGCTGGGCGCTGTGGCGCTGACGCTGGCGCATCTGGGGTCGGGCGTGCTGAACGCCACGTCGGTCTGGCTGTCGCTTGTGCTGATCCCGCCCGCGGTGGGGGGCATGTGGATCGGCAACCGAATCCAGGACCGGATCGACCAGACCGTGTTTCGCAAGGCGACGCTGATCGTGCTGCTGGTGGCGGGGCTGAACCTGCTGCGGCGGGCGTTCTTCGGATAGCGTCGGCGGGATCAGGACATCGGCGCCCCGCCGCAGGAATTCGCGATTTCGGGTTCGGCCTGCGGTGGCACCACCTCGAAGGAGGCGCGGTAAACCTCGCGGCCGTTGTGGTTGGCGGTGAAGGTCCAGGTGCCTGTCACCAGTTCCTCGGGCAGGTCGAAGGTATAGGCGTTGATCGACGGCCCCGGCCCGCCGAGCGAGGTGACATAGCTTTGCTGCGTCGCGCCCGAGCCGCGGAACGGGGGATGCGTCAGCGAGATGACCACACCCTGCAGCGGCTGATCGGACACGGTGACCGACCGCAGGCCGAAGCTCAGCCCCATCACCGCGGGCACCCGCCCGCCGATCCACTGAAACTCGGGCACGTAATCGTAAAGGTCGATCTTTCCCGCCACGGTGCCCGGGGCCGCGACGCTGTCCGACGATTCGACCTCGCAAAAGATGCCTTGGGTCAGGGTGATCAGGCGCGCGTCGAACTGCGGGGTGGCTGAAACGGCCCAGGCGGGGACCATGACAAGCAAAAGGGAAAGCAATCTGAACATGCCGCCATGATGCGCCGACCGGGGCCGCAATTCAACGGTCTAAGACCGGATCGGCGCCGTGGGCCCCGTCACCGCCGCCGGATCGTGGGCGGCGATGGCGGGCGCGGGGCCTAGCCGATGGCCGCCGCTTTCACGTCGTCGTCGATATAGGGCACGTACTGTTCGAAGTTGTCGGCGAACATCTGCACCAGCTTTTCGGCCTGCGCGTCATAGGCTGCCTTGTCGTCCCAGGTCCGCCGCGGATCGAGCAGCAGTTCCGGCACGCCTTCGACCTTGACCGGCACCTCGAACCCGAAGTTCGGGTCCTTGCGGAACTCGGCATTGGCCAGGCTGCCTTCGAGCGCTGCGGTCAGTAGGGCGCGGGTGGCCTTGATCGGCATCCGGCTGCCCTGGCCGTAGGCGCCGCCGGTCCAGCCGGTATTGACCAGCCAGCAGGTGGCGCCGTGCTTGGCGATCTTGCCTTTGAGCAGGTTGCCATACGCCTCGGGCCGGCGCGGCATGAAGGGCGCGCCAAAGCAGGTCGAAAAGGTCGGCTGCGGTTCGGTCACGCCCCGTTCGGTTCCAGCGACCTTGGCGGTGAAGCCCGAAAGGAAGTGATACATCGCCTGCGCCGGGGTCAGCCGCGCGATCGGCGGCAGCACGCCGAAGGCGTCGCAGGTCAGCATGATGATGTTCTTGGGATGCCCGCCAAGCGCCGACCGCGAAGCGTTGGAGATATACTCCAGCGGATAGGCGCAGCGCATGTTGGCCGTCAGGCTGTCATCCTCGAAATCCAGATCGAAGGTTTCGGGATCGAAGACCATGTTTTCGATCACCGTGCCGAACTTGCTGGTGGTGTCGTAGATCTCGGGCTCGGCCTCGCGGCTGAGGTTGATGGTCTTGGCATAACAGCCGCCTTCGAAGTTGAAGGTGCCGCGATCCGACCAGCCGTGTTCGTCATCGCCGATCAGGATGCGGCCCGGATCGGCGGACAGCGTGGTCTTGCCGGTGCCCGACAGGCCGAAGAACACGGCCGTGTCCACCGGGTTGCCGACCGCGTGGTTGGCCGAGCAATGCATCGGCATGATGCCCTTTTCGGGCAGCAGGTAGTTCAGCAGGGTGAAGACGGATTTCTTGTTCTCGCCCGCATATTCGGTGTTTGCGATCAGGATCAGTTTCTTGTCGAAGTTCATCGCGATCACGGTTTCTGACCGGCAGTCATGGCGCGCCGGATCTGCCTTGAAGCTGGGGCAGTTGATCACGGTGAAATCGGCGGTGAATTCGTCCAGTGAGTCCTGATCCGGACGGCGCAGCATGTGGCGGATGAAAAGCCCGTGCCAGGCCAGTTCGGTGATCACGCGCACGTCGATGGCATGGGTCGGGTCGGCCCCGCCGACCAGATCCTGCACGTAGTAATCCTTGCCCTTCATATGCTCGAGCATGTCGGCATGCAGCGCATCGAAGCCTTCGGGCGACATCGGCGCGTTGTTGTCCCACCAGATGCTGTCGGCCACGCTGTCGGTGCGCACGATGTGCTTGTCCTGGGGCGACCGGCCGGTGAACTTTCCGGTGGTGACCAGAAACGCGCCCCCCTTGCCAAGCGTGCCTTCGCCATTGCCCAGGGCGATCTGGATCAGCGCGGGTTCCCGCAGGTTGTAATAGACAGTGCCCAGCCCCTCGATCCCCTGATCCTCAAGGCGGAATTGCGGGTTCACCCGTCCGAATGTCATTTTGCAAGCTCCTGTAGCCGCACAATGCGCGGCGATCTTTCCCGGGACGGCGACGCGGACGCCGTCCATCGCGCGCAGGACACGCCCGAATAGGCAGGTGCATAGCATGCGACTTCTGTCGGTGAACAGGTGACATCCGCATCGTTAGCGATACCACCTGCCGTTTAGCGCAATCATCTTTCGCGCGAGTCCCCGATGTGAGGCAATTTAGCCATTCCTTACGAAATTTCGCGTGCAATGGGCCACGGTGCCTTGCCTGATTCGCAGTTGGCTATTGTTGAAATGGGCAAATGCCCGCATAGTGGCGAAAAAAACAGGCAACAAGAGCAGTTGAAGGAAATCAACCATGTCGAAAATCGCCCTGGTGGACGACGACAGGAACATCCTGACGTCCGTGTCCATGACTCTGGAGGCAGAGGGCTTTGAGGTCGAAACCTATAACGACGGTCAGGCCGCCCTGGACGCATTCAACAAGAAGCTGCCCGATATGGCAGTCTTCGATATCAAGATGCCGCGGATGGACGGCATGGATCTGCTGCAGCGCGTGCGGCAGAAATCCAAGATGCCGGTGATCTTCCTGACCTCGAAGGATGACGAGATCGACGAGGTGCTGGGCCTGCGCATGGGCGCTGACGACTATGTGAAAAAGCCGTTTTCCCAGCGGCTTCTGGTCGAACGCATCCGCGCCCTGCTGCGCCGCCAGGAAGCGGTCGCAGGCGACGTGGTGGGCGACACCGAAGAGACAAAGCTGATGACCCGTGGGTCGCTGACGATGGACCCGCTGCGCCATTCGGTGACCTGGAAGGGCATGGACGTGTCGCTGACCGTGACCGAATTCCTGCTGCTGCAGGCGCTGGCGCAGCGCCCCGGCTTCGTCAAGTCGCGTGATCAGCTGATGGACGTGGCCTATGACGATCAGGTCTATGTCGATGACCGCACCATCGACAGCCACATCAAGCGGCTGCGCAAGAAGATGCGCAGCGCCGACGATGACTTCTCGGCCATCGAAACGCTCTACGGTATCGGGTATCGTTACAACGAAGAGTGATCCATGGCGCTGGCCGAGAGGATAACCATGCGCGACGACACCCCCGGTGAACGCCGGGATGCCGATGTGGTGCTGGGCGACGACTGGATCGCCCCCGACAGCACGGTCGAGAAGGAAATGCAGGCCAGTCGGGCACGGCGTGGCCTGTTTTCGCTCAACCGGTCGCCCCTGACGCGCAAGATCATAACCTTCAACCTCATCGCGCTGAACGTGCTGGTGGCGGGGATCCTCTACCTCAACTCGTCGCGCGACACGCTTGCCGTGCAGCGCGCCAACGCCATGCTGGCCGAGGCGGAACTGATCGCCGACGTGTTCGAGGCGCAACTGCCCACAGGCGCGCCGGTCAGCCTGGCCACGGGTGACGGGATCGAGGTGGCGGAAACCCTTGCCGGGATCGACCTGCGCCGCGGGGCGGAACTGCTGGTGTTCGATTCCTCGCTGTTTCTGGTGGGCGAGGCACAAGGCACTCTGGATGTCGTGATGCCGGGCGCCAAGGCCGAAGAAGAACCCAGCGCGCTGATCACGGATTTCCTCTCGGGTCTCTGGCGGCGCGTCGCCGGGGTGTTCGACATGCTGGGCGATGACGCACCGCTGAACCAGGAAGACCGGCTGCGCCGGATGATCGAAACCGGCGACCCGTTGACCACCCGGGTGGATTCCGGCAGCGGCCCGCACGGGGCCACGATCTTTACGGCCCTGACCCCGATCCTGCAGGGCGGCCAGCAGATCGGCACCGTGGCGCTGGTCAGCGCGGCAGCGGAAATCGATGCTGCGGTGCGGGCCGAACGCGAACGGGTGCTGCAGATGTTCGTGATCGCGACGCTTGTGTCCATCGGGCTGAGCCTCGTTCTGGCCTCGACCATCGCCAACCCGATTTCGGACCTGGCCGATGCCGCCGAGATCGGCCGCGACCGCAACAAACGCTCGGTCGCGCCGGGGCGGATCCGCATCCCCGACCTCACCGCCCGCCCGGATGAAATCGGGCGGCTGTCGGGCGCGCTGCGGGGCATGGTCGGGGCACTGTACGACCGGATCGACAGCAACGAACAATTTGCCGCCGATGTGGCGCACGAGATCAAGAACCCTCTGGCATCGCTGCGGTCCGCCATCGGGTCTCTGCGTATCGTCAAGAAGGAAGAGCACCGCGACAAGCTCTTGAACGTGATCGAACATGATGTGCGCAGGCTTGATCGGCTGGTCAGCGATATCTCGAACGCCTCGCGGCTCGATTCCGAGTTGGTCAAGGAAGAGGAACAGGCCTTCAACCTGCTCGAGATGCTGGGCAACCTCGCGCAGTACTTGGGCGAGGATGCCAAGAAGAAGGGCATCGAATTCATCATCGATCTGCCGCAGCGCCCGATTGAAATTCAGGGCCTTGAGGCACGGCTGGCGCAGGTTTTTGTCAACCTCATCACCAATGCGACGTCGTTCTGCGAAGACGGCGACGCGATCCGCATATGGGCGCGGCGGCGCGAAAACCGTGTGCTGGTGGTGGTCGAGGATACAGGCCCCGGCATCCCGGAAGAGGCCTTGGGCAAGATCTTCAAGCGCTTCTATTCGCAGCGCCCGCAGGATGATTTCGGCAACAATTCGGGGCTGGGCCTGGCGATTTCCAAACAGATCGTCGAGGCGCATGGCGGCGTGATCTGGGCCGAGAACATCCGCCCGACCGAAGCGGACGTGACCTCGGAACCGCTGGGCGCGCGCTTCGTCGTGGGCCTGCCGATCTGAGGCCCCCGGGTGGCCGCCCCGCACATCCTGCATGCCAGTGCCGTTGCGGTGAAGGCGCGCGCCGCGTTGATCATCGGCGCGTCGGGCAGCGGCAAATCCAGCCTCGCGCTTGAGATGATGAGCCGCGGCGCCGTGCTGGTGGCCGATGACCGGGTGGTGCTGACCGCCGAACCCCAAGGCATTATTCTGAGCGCGCCCGATAGCATTCGCGGCCTGATCGAGGCGCGGGGGCTGGGCATCTTGCGGGCTGAGGTCTGCGCATCTGCCCGGCTTTGCTGCGTGGTCGATCTGGACCAGGCCGAGCCGGAACGTCTGCCCCCCGAACGGCACACCTGCCTGCTGGGGCAAACCGTCCCCTTGCTTCACAATGCTGCGCATGCATCTTTTCCCGCAGCGCTTGTGCAATATCTCAGGGGCGGACGGAGCGACAGATGACCGATCACAGCGATATCCCGAGCCAGCGCGTCGTGCTGGTCACCGGCCCTTCGGGGGCCGGACGGTCGACCGCGATCAACGCGCTCGAGGATTTCGGATATGAGGCCATCGACAACATCCCGGTCAGCCTGATCCCGCGGCTGCTGGACGGCCCGGCGCTGCCGCGCCCCATGGCGTTGGGGCTGGATGTGCGCAACCGGGACTTTTCGCCCGACGGCCTGCTTGATCTGCAGACCCGGCTGACCGGGGTGCAGGGACTGACGCTGGAACTGCTGTATCTCGATTGCAACCCGGACGTGCTGGTGCGCCGCTATTCGGAAACCCGCAGGCGGCATCCGCTGGCACCCGATGCGTCCCCCGCCGAAGGCATCGCGCGGGAAATCCTGCTTCTGGAGCCGGTGCGCGCGCGGTCGGACATCCTGATCGACACGACCGACCTCACCCCGCATGATCTGCGGTCCGAGGTGCAGGGCTGGTTCGGCACCGACACCGGGCTGGGCATGGCGGTGTCGGTGCATTCGTTTTCCTACAAGCGCGGCCTGCCGCACGGTGTCGACGTGGTGTTCGATTGCCGCTTTCTCAACAATCCCTACTGGGAGCCGCGGCTGCGCGGGCTGACCGGGCAGGATGCCGATGTCGTGGGTTACATCGCGGTGGATCCGCGCTTTGCGACCTACCTGGAGCATATCCTGGGGCTGCTCACCTTTCAGCTTCCGGCGTGCCTGGCCGAGGGCAAGGCGCATTTTTCCGTCGGCATCGGCTGTACCGGAGGGCAACACAGATCGGTTGCCGTAACGGAAAAGGTGGCGCGTGGCCTTGCGGACAGCGGCTGGCGGGTGTCAACTAGGCACCGGGAACTAGAGCGGCGCGGCCTTGCCAAGGGGATGGGCGGGGCAGACGCCAATAGCGGAAGGTCACCGGGGTGATCGGAATTGTCATCGTCGCACATGGCGGACTGGCCCGAGAGTATCTGGCCGCGATGGAGCATGTCGTGGGCGCGCAGTCGGGTGCCGTGGCGATCTCGATCGACGCCGATCACGACCGGCAAAGCAAGCAGCGCGAAATCTGCGCCGCGGCGGATGCGGTCGACCAGGGCGAAGGCGTGGTCGTGGTCACCGACATGTTCGGCGGCTCGCCCTCGAACCTCAGCCTGCTGGCCTGCCAACCCGACAACCGGCGTATCCTTTATGGCATGAACCTGCCAATGCTGATCAAGCTGGCCAAAAGCCGCCACCTGAGCGTGCCGGACGCGGTGCGCGCTGCGCTCGAGGCCGGGCGCAAGTATATTGACAGCCAGAACGTCAAACCCTTCGCAACGGCCCCAGGCGCCGACGACCGCGCGACCGACCCGGCCTGATCCGCGGCATTCTTGATTTGGGATTTCCATGACCGACGAAACACAGACGCGCGAATTGAAGATCGTCAACGAAAAGGGTCTGCACGCCCGCGCCTCGGCCAAACTGGTCGAGGTGGTCGAGGGGTTTGATGCCACGGCCGAGGTCAGCAAGGACGGTGACAGCGCCTCGGGTGACAGCATCATGGGGCTTTTGATGTTGGCAGCCTCCAAAGGAACCTCTATTGAGGTCCAAACCCGGGGTCCGGACGCAAAGGCGCTGGCTGATGCCATCGCCGCGCTGGTGGCCGACCGCTTCGGAGAGGATTGCTGACCCCGGTAGATGGATCGGGGAAAAGGGAACAGGACATCAAATACCGCATGGTGGAGACGTCTCAACGCACGATTGCGCGGCTGAATCCCGGCCCGGGACCTGTGCCCTATGACAAGCGCAAGCTGAGCTACGCCAACACTTTCAGCAATCCCTGGAAGGCCAACACGATCCGCACGCTGGAGTGGCTGACGGGCAAGCTGCCGCTCTTGCGGCTGGTGCGCAAGTTCGAACGCATGGGCCCGGCGGACGGGCACGCGTTTTTCGGCCAGGCGCTGGGGCTGATGGGCATTTCCATTCAGACGCCCCCCGAACAGATTGCCCGCATCCCCAAGACCGGCCCGGTGATCGTCGTGGCCAACCATCCGCACGGGCTGATCGACGGAATGGTGCTGGCCGAACTGATCGGCAAGGTGCGCACCGACTACAAGATCCTGACCCGGTCGCTTCTGACCGGCGTCGACGAGATTTCGGAGTTCATGATCCCTGTGCCGTTCCCGCACGAAGAGGACGCGCGCGAACAGGGGCTTGAGATGCGCGCCAGCGCCATGGCGCACCTCAAGGCCGGGGGGGTGATCGTGCTGTTTCCGTCCGGCGTGGTGGCGGCGTCGGAAACGATGTTCGGCCCCGCCATCGAGGCGACGTGGAACCCGTTCACCGCCAAGATGATCCAGCGCTCGGGCGCGACGGTGGTGCCGATCTTCTTTCCCGGGCAGAATTCCCGCGCCTACCAGATCGCCAATCGCGTGTCGCCGACGATCCGGCAGGGGTTGCTGATCCACGAGGTCGTGCATGCCTTCCGCAAGCCGCAAAAGCCGGTGGTGGGCGAGCCGATCAGCGCCGATGCGGCACAGGATTTCCCCGGCGGTCAGCGCGAATTCGTGGCGTGGCTTCGTGAAACGACGATGGCCCTGCGCGAAGACTAGAACGGCGGCGGCCTGCCCCCCGCGCTGAACCTCATGAAACCCAGCGGGACAGTCGCGGTCAGCGCGTCGGCACCGGTGTGTCGCCGCGGTAGTCGTAGAACCCGCGCTGGGTCTTGCGGCCCAGCCATCCGGCCTCGACGTATTTCGACAAAAGCGGGCAGGGCCGGTACTTGGTATCGCCCAGCCCGTCGTGCAGCACGTTCATGATCGCAAGGCAGGTGTCCAGCCCGATGAAATCCGCCAGTTCCAGCGGTCCCATCGGATGGTTGGCGCCCAGCTTCATCGCCTCGTCGATGGAACTGACCTTTCCCACCCCTTCGTACAGCGTATAGACCGCTTCGTTGATCATCGGCATCAGGATGCGGTTGACGATGAACGCCGGGAAATCCTCGGCGCTGGCGGCGGTTTTGCCCAGCTTGTCGACCACGGCAAGGCAGGCGTCGTAGGTTTCGCCGTCGGTGGCGATGCCGCGGATGAGTTCCACAAGCTGCATCACCGGCACAGGGTTCATGAAATGGAAGCCCATGAATTTCTCGGGCCGGTCGGTGCGCGACGCCAGCCGCGTGATCGAAATCGAAGAGGTGTTCGAGGTCAGGATCGTTTCCGGCTTCAGATGCGGCAGCAAGCTGTCAAAAATCTTCTGCTTGACCTCTTCGCGCTCGGTCGCGGCCTCGATCACCAGATCGGTCTGACCCAGATCCGCGATCTCGAGCGTGGTCGCGATGCGGCCCATCGCGGCCTCCTTGTCGGCCTGGCTGATCTTGTCGCGGCTGACCTGCCGGTCAAGGTTGCGACTGATCACCTCGACCGCCTTGGTCAGCGCGTCTTCGGTGACGTCGTTGAGCTGCACGTCATAGCCCGCAAGCGCCATCACATGCGCGATGCCGCTGCCCATCTGCCCGGCGCCCACGACGCCTACCGACTTGATTTCCATGCCCGCATCCCCTGCCTGAACGGGCCAACCATAGGCCCGGGCACGGGGCGGCTGCAAGGCGGGTCGATCAAGTTTGAGAGGCATTGTCCACTTAGTCTCTTGGAAAGATGAATCGGCGAATCTGTGAGCGGGTGAAGAAAGAGAGGTGGGTGTGATGACCTATGTGGGGCAGGCCAAAGGTGGCCTGGAGTATTATCCGTGCCGATATGAGCGGTCGCGGGTGCTGTTTCGCGGGCCGCGGCGCAGGCTGTCGGGGGACTATCTGGCCTTTCTCGGCGGGACAGAGACGTATGGGCGGTTCATAGCCACGCCTTTTGTTGCGCTGACCGAACGACAGTTGGGTCTGTCCTGCGTGAATTTCGGGTATGTGAACGCCGGGCTGGATCTGTACCTCAACGATCCTGCGGTGCTGAGCATCGCCGAAGGCGCGGTGGGCACGGTGATCCAGGTCATGGGCGCGCAGAACATGTCGAATCGGTATTATTCGGTGCATCCGCGCCGGAACGACCGGTTCCTTCGGGCCGCGCGCGGTCTTCAGGCGATCTATCCCGAGGTGGATTTCACCGAATTCCACTTTACGCGCCACATGCTTTGCCGGTTGCAAACGCTGTCGCCCGAGCGCTTTGCCTTGGTCGCAGATGAATTGCGCAGTGCGTGGCTGGCGCGGATGAAACAGGTGCTGGCGACCTTGCGGGGGCCGGTCGTGCTTTTGTGGTTCGCACCCGAGGCGCCCGCCACGTCCGAATGCAACCTCGTCGAAGGTGATCCGCTGTTCCTGGACCGGTCGATGATCGAGGCGCTGCGCCCGCGCGTGTCGGCGGTGGTCGAGGTCACGGCGAGCGACCGGTCACGCGCGGAAGGAACGGAGGGTATGGTGTTCACCGAATTCGAGGCGAGCGCAGCCGCCGAACAGATGGGCATTGCCTGCCACGAAGAGGCGGCAGAGGCGCTGGCGGCCACGCTTGCCGACATGCTCTCGGTCGAGGTCTGAGCCGGGTGCCCAGCGGAAAGGCCTGCCGACGGGGCAGGCCTCTTTCGGCGCAGGATGCACGTAAGGGCCCGCGGGAGGCTTGGAACGCAACGACCGCTTCTAGCCAAAAGCCAACAATGCTGTCCTTTGGCCAAGTCTTGGCTTTTTCGCGCACAGTAAACCAAGGCGGCCCCAACACGCTTTCATGAAAGGGTGCTGCGGGCGGGACTTCTGCCGATACTCTATGTGACATTCGCGGGGAAAATTGGCAGGCTGGCTTGAATTGAGGATTGGGGGGAGAAGGTCGTGAAGATTGATGGATCATGCCATTGCGGCGCAATCACCTACGAAGCGGAGCTTGATCCGGCATCGGTGGGAATATGTCATTGTGCGGATTGTCAGGCCTTGTCCGCTTCGGCTTTTCGTACGCTGGCCATTGTACAAGGTGATCGTTTCCAGCTTTTGACGGGCACGCCGAAACACTACGTAAAGATTGGAGACAGTGGAAATCCGCGCGTTCAGGCCTTCTGCGCCGATTGCGGTTCCGGCCTCTACTCCTGCGGCGTTGAAGATCAACCTGCCGCGTACAACCTACGGGCCGGAACGGTAACGCAACGCGCTGAACTGGCTCCGAGCTTCGAATGCTGGACGCGTTCCAGACTACCATGGGTCACGGAACGTCACGGTGCCAGACAGTTCGAGGGCAATCCAAGTGCCTAAGAAGGTGCCGACCTGACCCGGTGTTGCCGACAAAGTCGTATCGGTGGAGGTATTTCGGATACATCGACGATGTGGACAGGGCTGTGGACGTTGCTGTGCCGGGAGCCGGGCGCGCGGCGGGTGATGAGCGACCTGCACTCTGGCAGCTTCGACCCCGACAGCCGACAGCCTCTATAGAAAAAGGCCTGCCGAAACGGCAGGCCTTTGAACCGATTTTCAGGATGGGTGTCAGCCCAGCTTTTCCGTAAGTTCAGGCACGGCAGTGAAAAGGTCCGCCACGAGGCCGAAATCGGCGACCTGGAAGATCGGCGCCTCTTCATCCTTGTTGATGGCGACGATGATCTTGCTGTCCTTCATGCCCGCAAGGTGCTGGATCGCGCCAGAGATGCCGACCGCGACGTAAAGATCGGGGGCCACGACCTTGCCGGTCTGACCGACCTGCCAGTCGTTCGGGGCAAATCCCGAATCGACCGCTGCGCGAGAGGCACCGACGGCGGCCCCGAGCTTGTCGGCGAGCTTTTCGATCAGGGCGAAATCCTCTTCCGAGCCGACGCCGCGCCCGCCGGACACGACGATGCCCGCCGAGGTCAGTTCGGGCCGGTCGCTCTCGGCGACCTTGTCCTCGACCCATTCCGACAGGGCCGGGTCTTCGCCGGTGGCGACATCCTCGATCGAGGCCGATCCGCCGGTGCCTGCGGCATCGAAGGTCGAGGTGCGGATCGACATGACCTTGACGCTGTCCGACGACTTGACGGTCTGGATGGCGTTGCCGGCGTAGATCGGGCGTTCGAATGTGTCTGCATCCACGACGCCCGACACATCCGTCAGGATCATCACATCCAGAAGTGCCGCGACGCGCGGCAGGATGTTCTTGGCATCTGTGGTCGCGGGCGCGACGATGTGGCTGTAATCCCCGGCCAGCGACGCGATCAGTGCCGACACCGGTTCAGCCAGGCGGTGACCGTAAAGATCGTCCTCGGCCAGCAGCACCTTGTCCACGCCGTCGATGGTCGCGGCCTCTTTCGCGGCCTCCGAAGCCTTGGCCCCGGCGCAAAGCACGGTCACGTCACCGATCGCCTTGGCGGCGGTCACGGTCTTGGCGGTGGCGTCCATCGCCAGCGCGCCATCGGTAATTTCGGCAATCAGAAGTACGGCCATCACACAACTCCCGCTTCTTTGAGTTTCGACACGAGTTCATCGACGCTTTCCACCTTGATCCCGGCGGCGCGTTCCTCGGGTTCGGTCGTCTTGACGATTTCCAGGCGCGGGGTGACGTCGACGCCGTAATCGGCGGCGGTCTTTTCATCCAGCGGCTTTTTCTTGGCCTTCATGATGTTGGGCAGCGACGCATAGCGCGGCTCGTTCAGGCGCAGGTCGGTGGACACGATGGTCGGCATCTTGACCTTGATGGTTTGCAGGCCGCCGTCCACTTCGCGGGTGACGACCGCATGATCGCCGTCGATATCGACATTGTTGGCATACATCGCCTGGCTCCAGCCCAGCAGCGCCGACAGCATCTGACCGGTGGCGTTCATGTCGTTGTCGATGGCCTGCTTGCCGCAAAGCACCAGACCCGGCTCTTCCTCCTTGACGATGGCGGCGAGGATCTTGGCCACGGCCAGCGGTTCGATGTCGGTGTGCACGTCATCGGCGGCGACGACGAGGATGGCACGGTCGGCGCCCATGGCGAGCGCGGTGCGCAGGGTTTCCTGGCTTTGCTTGACACCGATGGAAACGGCGACGATTTCGTCCGCCTTGCCCGCTTCCTTGAGGCGGATCGCCTCTTCGACGGCAATCTCGTCGAACGGGTTCATCGACATCTTGACGTTGGCAAGATCGACACCGCTGCCGTCCGCCTTGACGCGGACCTTCACGTTATAGTCGATCACGCGTTTGACAGGCACCAAAACCTTCATCTGCGAAACTCTCCCTTGCGTTGCACGGCCCCCTGGGCACGCGACTCTGAAATCAGGCTCTTTGGGGTGATACCGTCTGCCGCGTCGGTGAAACAGGGCAAAATCGTCACGTTAGCGCCAACCTACGTCGCGTTTTTCCGGCTTGGCCGTCAGTCTGACCTTTGACGTAAGCCGTGGGCCGCGCCCGACCAGACCGACCTCAGTCGCAAATCCGGCGCAGATCCTGCCATTCCTGCGGGGTCAGCAGAGGCTGGGGCGTGAACTGCGCGGGCACGGCGGCCTCTGCCGCGGCGATGCGGTCACCCAACGCCGGGTGCGACAGGAAATGCGCGACGAACCCGTCGGCCTCGGCCCCCTTTTCACGAAAGCGTTCGAACATGCCTGCCAGCGCGGCGGGCGACAGGTCCGCGGCCAGCATCATCTCGTGCGCGAAGGTATCGGCTGCCGCCTCTGCGCCTTGGGTGTATTTCGCCTCGATCAGCCGTTCGGCGAGGAAAAGCACCACGGCACCGCCCGCGAAATCCCCGAAAAGCAGGCCCAGCACGCCGATGGAGCCGGCAGAGCGCAGGGCATGTCGGGTAGGGTCGCGGCTGACCACATGGCCGATCTCGTGGGCAAAGACGGCGGCGACCTCTTCGGGGGTGGCGGCCGCGTCGATCAGCCCGTCGAAGAACACGATATGCCCGCCGGGCAGGGCAAAGGCGTTGAGCATGTCGTGGTTCAGCACGTGCACCGTCAGGTCGGTCGGCAAGTCCTGCCCCGCCACCAGCCGATCGCGCATCTTGTCCAGCGCCTGCACCCCGGCGGCCCGTTCGCAGACCGGCACCGGATTGACCCCGGTGCGGTCGAGCGCAGAGCGGATCTGGTCCAGCGTCACCTCCCCCAGCGCGGCCTCGCCCTCGGGCGGGATGAAGACGGCCAGCTGGTCGGCGAGGCGCGGCACCAGCACGGTGATGATCAGCGCGACCGACGCCACGGCGGCGATGGCCCACAGCACCAGCTGACCGCGTTTCGTCACCGGGGCGCGGAGGTCGAGATTTGGCAGGCGCGGCTCCAGTTCGCGGTCCTCCAGCAGGAGGCGCTGCAACGGATCGTCGCGCAGCCGCAGCGCAAAGACATCGCGCCCGGCCTGGTCCGGCACCTCGCGGATATCGTCCAGCGGCCAGCGCAGCGCCTCGCCCTGATCGCGGGAGATGACCAGTGCGCGGGCGTGTTCGTCGATGGAAAGGCGGACCGCCGCCGCCTCGGGCCGCACGCCGTCGAGGTAGCGGGCGGTGGCGGTAAAGGCCTCGGGGGCGGCACCGACGCGAAGCAGTGTCATATGGAGGCCCCCACGTCCAGCGCCTCGGCAAAGCCTTCGGCCTGTACCACCTCGTCGCGCGGACGCTGGCGGATCGCCGACAGCGCGCCGGGATCGGTGATGCGCAGCCCGCGGGCATAATGGCGGATCACCGGCATGGTGACGAAGGCATGGGTCAGCGCCGACCACATCAGGAAGATGGTGAAATACAGCGCCGCACTTATCCCGATCCGCACGGCGGTCGGCAGGTCGCTCAGCAGGATGACCGTCGGTGCGCCCGCATCGGCCATCATGTCGGCGAAATAGACACCGGCGATCACCACGCCCAGGATCATCAGCGGCAACACGATGGCCACGCCCGCCAGCAGATAGCCCAGCACATAGATCATCGCGATACGGAACGGGCTGGCCTTGAGCGAAAGTCCCGTCCCCTCAAGCGATTTGGTCGCGGTCAGCCGTTCGAGGCTGCGCACGCGGTAATGCACCAGCCCGTAAAGCCCGATCATCCCCGCCAGGATGCCCAACCCCGCCGACAGCGGCGGGTTCTGCGCCAGATATCCGGCCGCCGCTGACCCGCCCGCGAGAGCGGCTGCCACGAAAAGCGGTATCATCGCCGGGTAGAGCATCTGCCAGCGGCCCCCCTGTGCCATCGTCGCGGTGCCGTAAGAGGTGCGGTTGGTGCGGTACGCCTCGAGCCGGTAGGTCATCAAGGGCAGCAGCAGCCCGACGCTGAGGATCGTCAGAGCCCAGTAAAAGCAGGCCCGCGCCGCATAGCCCCAGGCCCCCGGCGCCAGCCCGAACCGCAGGCCGCGCCAGCGGGTGCGCGCCAGGGTGTAGCGCCGCGCGCGATAGCTGGCGTAGAACCATAGCGGGATCACGCCCACAAAGCTCAGCAGGTAGGCGGCGCCGTTGCCTTGGAAGAGCGAGAAGCTCAAAAACATCAGCAGCAGGTTCACGATGCCGATGTAGAAGGCCAGGATCACCACGGCGATGAGAAAGCCCAGCAGCTTTTCAAAGGGATCGCCCACGTATTCCATCGGCAGGCCGCCGGGGCGGACTGCGGACCAGTACCACCGCCGCAGCCGGGTTTTCATCCAGAACCGGTAGAATCCCAGGGTCAGAACTGTCCAGAACCCGGTCTTCAGCGCCAGCCAAAAGAGCCTTGCGCGACGGCCTGCAAAATCGGTGGCAAGGCTGCCGTCCGGGTCAGGTGAACCGGTTGTCGCGGGGGAAGCCGCGTGGGGCCATGCGCCCGGCGCTGGCGCGCTTTGCGGTCCATTCGGCGAGGTCGCTTTCGGTGCGGGTGCGTCCGGCGGGGTCGCGCCAGGAGAGGCCTTCCCCCAGGGTGAAGGTGGTTGCATCCGACAGGCCCCCGTCCTTGTATTTCTGCAGCCGCACGCCTTTGCCGCGGCCCATTTCGGGCAGTTCGTCCAGCATGAAGACCAGCACCTTGCGGTTTTCGCCGACGACCGCGACGGCGTCGCCCTTGACCGGTGTGCAGATCCGGGCGCGTACGTCGCCGCGCACGTTCAGCACCTGCTTGCCGCTTCGGGTCTGGGCCACGACCTCGTTTTCCGGCACGACGAACCCGTCGCCCGCGTCCGACGCGACCAGCAGCTTGCGGTCCGGCTGGTGAATGAACAGGGCCACGATCTCGGCCTCGTTCGGCAGGTCGACCATCAGGCGCAGCGGTTCGCCCATGCCGCGTCCGCCGGGCAGGTTGGCCGCCGACAGCGTGTAGAACCGCCCGTTCGAGCCGAAGATCAGCAGGCGGTCGGTGGTTTCGGCGTGAAAGATAAAGCGTGGGCCGTCGCCGTCCTTGAACTTCAACTCGCGGTCCAGCGCGATATGGCCGTTCATGGCGCGAATCCAGCCCATCTGCGAACAGACCACGGTGATCGGCTCGCGGTCGATCATCGCCTCGAGCGGCACCTCCTCGACCTCGCCAGCCTCGGCAAAGACGGTGCGGCGCGCGCCGCCCTCGTATTCCTTGCCAAAGCGCTTGCGCACCTCGCGCAGCTGGTCGGCGATGGATTTCCACTGCAGGTCGTCGGATTCCAGCAGATCCTCGAGGCCCGCGCGTTCCTCCATCAGCCGGTCGCGTTCGCTCACCAATTCCAGCTCTTCCAGGCGGCGCAGGGAGCGCAGGCGCATGTTGAGGATCGCCTCGGCCTGCACGTCCGACAGCCCTTCGCTGCGCCCGACAAAGCGGCGCGGCACGGCGGCGCTGGTGCCGTCATCGGCCAGAACGCCGCGCGCTACGGCCTCCGCATCCTCGCGCAGATCCAGCGATTTGACGTCGATGCCCAGCAGGGGCGAGACATAGTCGGCTTCGGAGGTGGCCCGGGTGATCGTTTCCTGATGCGCGCGCGACCAGTCCTCGTACATCAGCGCGGCCTTGGGGTCGTCGTCGTAGCGGATGATGTCGATCACGCGGTCGAGGTTGAGAAAGGCGATGATCAGCCCCTCGAGCACCTCGAGCCGGTTGTCGATCTTGGCCATCCGGTGCCGCGCCCGGCGGATCAGCACCTCGCGCCGGAAATCGAGGAAGGCGCGCAGCACCTCTTTCATCGAACAGACCTTGGGTGTCACCCCGTCGATCAGCACGTTCATGTTGAGCGAAAAGCGCGTTTCCAGGTCCGAATTGCGGAACAGCATCCCCATCAGCACATCGGGGGCCACGTTCTTGGAGCGCGGTTCCAGCACCATGCGGATGTCTTCGGCAGATTCGTCGCGGACATCGGCCAGGATCGGCACCTTCTTGGTCTGGATCAGTTCTGCCAGACGCTCCACCAGTTTCGATTTCTGCACCTGGTAGGGAATTTCCGTGACCACGACCTGCCACTGGCCACGGCCCAGATCCTCGACCTCCCACTTGGCGCGCAGGCGGATCGACCCGCGCCCGGTGCGATAGGCGGTGGCGATGTTTTCCTGTGGCTCCACGATCACGCCGCCGGTGGGAAAATCGGGGCCGGGGACGTACTGCAGCAGCGTGTCGTCGCGGGCGTCGGGCGCCTTGATCAGATGTAGACAGGCGTCGATCAGCTCGCCGATGTTGTGCGGCGGAATGTTGGTGGCCATGCCCACCGCGATACCCGACGCGCCATTGGCCAGAAGGTTGGGGTAGGACGCGGGCAGGACCACCGGTTCCTGCAAGCGACCGTCGTAATTGTCACGAAAATCGACGGCGTTTTCATCCAGCCCGTCCAGCAGCGCCTCGGACATGATGGTCATCCGCGCCTCGGTATAGCGCGATGCCGCCGGGTTATCGCCGTCGATGTTGCCGAAATTGCCCTGACCGTTCACCAGTGGGTAGCGGATGGTGAAATCCTGCGCCAGCCGCGCCATCGCGTCGTAGATGGCCGCGTCGCCATGCGGGTGGAAATCCCCCATGGTGTCACCGCTGATCTTGGCGGATTTCAGAAAGCCGCCCGTGGAACTTAATCGCAGCCTGCGCATTGCATACAGGATACGCCGGTGCACGGGCTTCAATCCGTCGCGGGCGTCTGGCAGCGCACGGTGCATGATCGTGCTGAGCGCGTACGTCAGATACCGGTCCCCGATGGCCCGACGCAGCGGTTCCGACAGGTCTCGCGGGTTCATGTTGGGGTCATCGACGATATCATCCATAGATGGTGTGATATCGTCGGGCGAGAGGCGCGTAAAGCATGGGGCGGGGGAAAATTTCCCTCAATTCCCTTAGCTGCACGGGGCGGAATCGGTTAATGTGTCGTCTATCGCGGGCTAGCCTGCGGTGGGGGGACAATACGGAAGTTGGATGTGTTCGGGGGAGCGTTGCCATGACGCGGTTTATTATTTTGTCATTCGCCTTCATGGGCTGGGGTTTTTACGAAATGAGCGGCGGTGCCGACTTCGAACCCGGCTCCTACACTACAGCCAAAGCCGATCCGGCGGACGATGCGGAACCCGCGCCGGAAGCAATTGTCGCGCGCGCCGATACCTCTTCCGCGCCGCTCACGACCGTGGCGCTGACCCGCGACACCGCCGACGACACGGCGCCAAAGCTGGATGTGACGCTGGCGCGGGCCGACCAGCGCGTTATTGAGCCAGCATCCGAGCCTGAAACCGACGCCCCGGTGGATGCCGAAAAACTCGCCGCGCTGGTGGCCGAGGGGATTTCCGAAGCTGAGACCACGGCGGATCTGGCGGTTGGCGTGGAAGACGTCTCCGCCCCCGAGGAAACCGCCGTGCTGTTTTCCATGGACGATCTGAACCGAACCGCCCCCGCTGGTCGCAGCGACCTGCGCGAAGTGTCGGGATCGCGCGTCAACCTGCGCGACGGGCCGGGCACCAGCTATGGTGTCGTCACCCAGTTGGAGCGTGGCGACGACGTGGTGGTTCTGGCCGACACGGGTGACGGCTGGCTGAAGTTGCAGGTGGTCGACAGCAACCGCATCGGCTGGATGGCGGATTTCCTCGTCACCGCCTCGGCAGAGTAAACCTTACCGACGTGTCCCGGCCGTCTGGCCTTTATTGAGCGCCGTCCAACCCGACGGCGCTCTTGCACGTTCTGCGCTCCCGCGACATGACGGGGCACGGCGGGCAAGAGGCAGTTACATCATGCAGAAATCCATCCTCATCACCGGCTGTTCCAGCGGCATCGGCCTTGATGCCGCACAGACGCTGCGGACGCGTGGCTGGCGCGTCTTCGCGTCGTGCCGGGCGCAGGAAGATTGTGACCGCCTGCGCGCCGGCGGTTTCGACAGCCCGCAGATCGACTATGAGGACAGCGCCAGCATCCGAACCGGGCTGGCCGAGCTTCTGGAGGCCACCGGGGGCAGGCTGGATGCGCTGTTCAACAACGGCGCCTATGCCATTCCCGCCCCGCTTGAGGATGTGCCCACGGACGCCTTGCGCGCTACGTTCGAGGCGAACCTGATCGGCTGGCACGACCTCACGAACCAGGTGATTCCGATGATGCGCACGCAGGGGCACGGGCGGATCGTCAACAACTCCTCTGTCCTTGGGCTGGTGGGGATGAAATGGCGGGGCGCCTACGTCGCGACGAAATTCGCGCTTGAGGGCATGTCGGACGTTCTGCGCATGGAAATGGCCGACGCCAACATCCAGGTGGTGCTGATCGAACCGGGCCCGATCACCACGGATTTTCGCAAGAATGCCGTAAAGAAATTCGAACGGTGGATCGACTGGGAACGCTCTGCCCGGGTGGATCAGTACCGCACCGCATTGAAGGACAAGCTTTACCAGGGCAGCGAGGGCGGGCCGTCATGGCCGGCCTCTGCGGTCACGGCCAAGCTGATCCGGGCGCTCGAGGCGCGCCGCCCCAGGGCGCGCTATTACGTCACGACCCCAACTCATGCGATGGGCGCGCTGCGTCGGGTGCTGCCGACCCGTTGGCTGGACGCGATCCTGACGCGCGGCTGACGGCGCGGTTCGCCTTTTGCGGCCATGCGGCTACATCTTCATCAGAAACAACAACGATCCGGGGGCGATATGCGCGACGACCCATTATTCCTGACCATGGCTGCGGTGATGCTGGCGGTGGTGGTGATCCTGATGATCGGGATCGGCGGCTTCGCCAAGGGTGGCGAATTCAATCGGAAATATGGCAACAAGCTGATGCAGCTTCGCATCGCCGCGCAATTCGTCGCGGTGCTGCTGATCCTGCTGTTCGTCTGGCTGCGCAGCGGAGGGTAAGATGGTCGTCCTGAACAAGATCTACACAAAGACCGGCGATGACGGTGAAACCGCGCTGGGCAACGGCGCGCGGGTCGCCAAGCATTCCATGCGGGTCACCGCCTATGGCACCACGGACGAGCTCAACGCCGTGGTGGGGCTGGCGCGGCTGCATGCGGACGAGACGCTCGATACGCAGCTGAGCCGCATCCAGAACGATCTTTTCGACATCGGCGCGGATCTGTGTACGCCCGACATGGAAAAGGATGCGGAACGGGAATATCCGCCCCTGCGGGTGTCAAATGCCCAGACCGCGCGGCTGGAATCGGAGATCGACGCGATGATCGCGCGGTTGGAGCCGTTGCGCAGTTTCATCCTGCCCGGCGGATCGGCGGCGGCGGCCTATCTGCACCAATGCCGGACCGTGGCACGGCGGGCCGAGCGGCACGTGGTGCAACTGGCGACGATGGAATCGGTGAACCCGGCGGCGGTCAAATACCTCAACCGGCTGAGCGACTGGTTCTTCGCCGCATCCCGCATCGCCAATGACGACGGCAAGGCCGATGTCCTGTGGGTGCCTGGGGCCAACCGGGAATAAGCGGCAACCCGGGGCGCCGCTTTCCTTGAGGAAAGCGGACCGGAAAATGCGAATTTTCCGGCTGCGCGGGGTCAGACCGGTTCTGCCTCGAGCCAGACGCCGCCCTCGGGGCGCAGGGTCAGGATCATCACCGGATCCGGGTCCCGCCCAGGCACGGCGGTGAACCGGAACCGCGCGAGCAGGGTGGCGAGGATGATCACCGCCTCTTGCAGCGCAAAGCTGGCGCCGATGCAGATGCGCGGCCCGTCACCGAACGGCAGATAGGCATAGCGCGGCGCGGATTTGCGCGCCTGCCAGCGGTCGGGGTCAAAGCCATCGGGATCGGACCAGAGCGCGCGGTGCCGGTGCAGCGCGTAGATCGGGATCATCACCGTGTCGCCCGGGCGGATATCGACCCCACAGACGGTGTCGCGCGTCTGCGCCGTGCGCGACACCATCGCCGCGGGGGGATAAAGCCGCAGCGCCTCGTCGATGATGCTGCGGATGACGGGCAGCTGGTCGACATCCGCGCCGGTAGCCGCGCGCCCCTGCAGCACGCTCTGCACCTCGGCCCGGGCGCGGTCCTGCACCGCCGGGTCGAAGGCGCAGAGGTAAAGCGCCCAGGACAGCGTGAGCGCGGTGGTTTCGTGACCCGCGACGATAAAGGTCAGCAGGTTGTCGCGTAGCTCCTCTGTCGTCATCGCGCGGCCGCTGTCGGGATCCGAACCCCCCAGCAGCAGGTCCAGCAGATCGGGCACACCGCTGCCGCCCTGTGCCTTGCGTGCCTCGATCGCGCGGTCGGCATTGGCCTTCATCGCGCGCATTTCATCGGCGGCGACCATGCGGCCGGGGCGGGGCACCCAGTCGGGCAGGCCCAGCACGTCAAAAAGCGAGATCTTTCCGGCCTCCGAGATATAGACGTCGATGGCGCGGTGCACCGACGCGCGGTCGAACCCGCCGCCGCCCGACAGCGTGACATCGGCGATCACGTCAAAGGTTGTGGTCACCATCTCGTCAAAGAGGTTCACCGCCCGAGGGCCCGCCGCCGCGATCCGGTCACAGCAGCGCAGCGCCGCGTCGGTCATCACCGGCGCCAGGTTGCGCACGTTGCGGTGCGAAAACACCGGCGCCGCGGTGCGCCGCTGCCAGCGCCAATGCGCGCCTTCCGCGATAAAGAGCGAGTCGCCCACCGCCGGGCGCAGCAGGTTCTTCGTGACGACGGATTTGGGGTAATCCTCCAGCCGGTCCAGCAGGATATGCTTGAGCGCGTCAGGCTCCATCACCATGTGCCAGCGCTTGCCGGTCCGCCCGGATACGATGGGCAGGTGCGTCGCCGCGTCGGGGATGATCGACACGATGTTGCTGCGCGCGGCGCGCAGGCTGGCCAGCAGCCCCAGCGGTTCGTGGCCCAGCGGCACACGCACCGGCAGGCGGGGGCCTGGGTCGTTTTCGGGCTGGGGCTGGGGCATCGCGGGTCTCCGGTCTTCTGCGTCAAAGATAGGCCGCGTGCCAACCCGGGCCAACCCGCTGCCGATTGCATCACGGAGCCTGTCGGGCTATGCCTTTGATATCGCCAGAAGGATGCTGCCCCATGATGCGCAAACTGCTTTGCTGCCTTGCCCTGATCGGCCTCACGGCCTGCGCCGACGGGGCGCGCGAACTCAAGGAACCGGCGGAACCGCTGGGCGACATGAAGCTGGGGCATGCCATCGTGGTGGCGCCCAATATCGTCAAGGGGCCGCTGTCGCGTGATGCCACCGACGAGGAATGGATCGCCAGCCTCGACAACGCGCTCGAGGAACGCTTTCGCCGTTACCAGGGCGACAAGTTCTACCACATTGGCGTCAGCATCGAAGGCTACGTTCTGGCCCAGCCCGGCGTGCCGCTGGTGCTGAGCCCGAAGTCGGTGCTGATCCTCAACGCCACGGTCTGGGACGATGCTGCGGGCAAGAAGCTCAACACCGAACCGGAGCAGATTACCGTGCTCGAGGCGGTGTCGCCCAACACGATTGTCGGGTCGGGGCTGACGCAGTCGAAGGCGGTGCAGCTGCGGGTGCTGTCGGCCAATGCGGCGCTGAAGATCGAACAGTGGATGCGCAAGATGCAGAAGGACAAGGGCTGGTTTGGCGGGCCCGAGGCCGATGCCGTCACCGCGGCCCGGATCGCCGCCGAGGCGCCCGCGGAGGAAGAGGCTGCAGCGGACGCGCCGCAGACCGCTGAAACAGCCCTGGCGGCGGCGGAATAGCGGCCTTTGCGTCACGCCGCGCCATCTCTGGCTTGATTTTCCTGCGCCGACTCAATATCTGCCCTCGCGATGGAAATCGGGCCCGGGCGGCCCCCCCAAGCACGAGGCGTCTGAATTAGATGGCAAAGTCAAAGTTTGAGCGCAATAAGCCGCACTGCAACATCGGCACGATCGGTCACGTTGACCACGGCAAGACGACGCTGACGGCGGCGATCACGAAGTATTTCGGCGATTTCAAGGCGTATGACCAGATCGACGGCGCGCCCGAGGAGAAGGCCCGCGGGATCACGATCTCGACGGCGCACGTGGAATACGAGACCGAGAACCGTCACTACGCGCATGTCGACTGCCCCGGCCACGCCGACTACGTCAAGAACATGATCACCGGTGCGGCGCAGATGGACGGCGCGATCCTGGTGGTGAACGCCGCTGACGGCCCGATGCCGCAGACCCGCGAGCACATCCTGCTGGGCCGCCAGGTCGGCATCCCGGCGATGGTGGTGTTCCTCAACAAGGTCGACCAGGTCGACGACGAGGAGCTGCTCGAACTGGTCGAGATGGAAGTGCGCGAACTGCTGTCGGCCTACGATTTCCCGGGCGACGACGTTCCGATCATCGCAGGCTCGGCCCTGGCCGCCATGGAAGGCCGCGATCCCGAGATCGGCGAAGAGAAGATCAAGGCGCTGATGGCCGCTGTCGACGAGTACATCCCGCAGCCGCCGCGCGCCACCGACCAGCCGTTCCTGATGCCGATCGAAGACGTGTTCTCGATCTCGGGCCGCGGCACGGTTGTGACCGGCCGGGTCGAGCGTGGCGTCGTGAACGTCGGCGACGAACTGGAAATCGTCGGCATCCGCGACACCAAGAAGACCACCTGCACCGGTGTCGAGATGTTCCGCAAGCTGCTGGACCGCGGTGAGGCAGGCGACAACATCGGCGCGCTGCTGCGCGGCATCGACCGTGACGGCGTGGAGCGTGGCCAGGTGCTGTGCAAGCCCGGTTCGGTCAAGCCGCACACCAAGTTCGAGGCCGAGGCGTACATCCTGACCAAGGAAGAGGGTGGCCGTCACACGCCGTTCTTCGCCAACTACCGCCCGCAGTTCTACTTCCGCACGACGGATGTGACCGGCACGGTGAACCTGCCCGAGGGCACGGAGATGGTGATGCCGGGCGACAACCTGAAGTTCGAGGTCGAGCTGATCGCCCCGATCGCGATGGAAGAAAAGCTGCGCTTCGCCATCCGCGAAGGCGGCCGCACCGTCGGCTCCGGCGTCGTCGCAAAAATCATCGAGTAAGGCAGCCGCCTCTCGACATCGCAAAGGCCGTCCTCCGGGGCGGCCTTTTTCGTTGGCGGCGCAGGTTGCCAGGGCCGCCGGAAACCTTTTAGGGTTCGATCAAGTCCCAAGGGTGGATCGACCCGATGCTGCTGGACCTTGCCCCGACAAATATTTCGCTGCTGGTCGCGGCGGCTTTCGTGGCCGCCTGCGTTCGTGGCTTTTCGGGCTTCGGGTCAGGCCTGATCTACCTGCCTGTCGCGGCTCAGATCCTGACGCCGTTCCAGGCGCTGACCACCATCGTGATCTTCGACCTCCTTGGGCCGCTGCCGATCCTGCGGCGCGGCTGGCGCGACTGCGACAGGCAGGATCTGCGGCGTCTGCTGACCGGTCTGGTGGTGGGCCTACCCATCGGTCTGACGATTCTGACCGTTGTCGCGCCCGAGGTGTTCCGCTACGCGGTTTCGCTGGTGGCCCTCTTCATGGTGGTCTGCCTGATGCTGGGGCTGCGGTATCGCGGGACGCTCGCCTCGCCGCTGATCTACGGCACCGGCGGTCTGTCGGGGCTGTTGCAGGGTGTGGCGGGGATCCCGGGGCCGCCGGTGATCCTGCTCTACATGGCCAGCATGCGCCCTGCGGTGGCGGTGCGCGCGACGATGCTGCTGTTCCTGTTCGCCACGGACATCGTGCTCTTGCCGATGCTGGCGCTCTTCGGGCGGCTCGACCTTTCGGCAGTGCTGCTGGGGGCGCTGCTGATCCTGCCGACGATGGCGGGCAGCCTCGCGGGTGCCTGGCTGTTCCGGCCGGAGTACGAGCGGGCCTATCGCGGCATCGCCTATGCGATCATCACCGCCTCGGCCCTGTCCGCCCTGCCGATCTGGGGCTGATGGGGGCGGCTGCGTCTTTTGCATCTGCAGAAAGTGACGCAATGGGCATATCTGACGCAATAAAATGTCGCACCCCCTAGGGATTATGTGCAGTTGCAGCATCGCAAAAGCGCCTTTGCAATCAAGGCTCTGGCGCTTTTTCACAGCTCTGCGGGCTGCGGCACGTATACCGTTGTATCCCGTTAAGACGTTATTTTTATTGATTTTTTTGCCTTCTCGCACCATCTTTGCAGGATGCCGGAGGAGGGGCAGCCGATGAGCCAGATACTGAAGGGAATGCGGGTTGTGGAAGGATCGGCCTTCGTCGCCGTGCCGCTGGCCGGTCTGACGCTGGCCCAGATGGGGGCCGAAGTCATTCGCTTTGACCGGATCGGCGGCGGGCTGGATGCAACCCGCTGGCCCTTGGCTCCCAATGGCAGCAGCCTGTTCTGGGACGGGCTCAACAAGGGAAAGAAATCCATCGCGGTCGACATGAAATCGCCCGAGGGAAAGGAGTTGATCACCCGGATCATCACCGCCCCGGGCGAGGATGCGGGCCTGTTCATCACCAACCTGCGCGTCAAAGGCTGGCTGGATCACGAAACCCTGTCCAAGCACCGCGAGGATCAGATCATGGTGACCCTGATGGGCGACCGGAAGGGCCGCCCGCAGGTCGACTACACCGTGAACCCGGCCCTGGGCATCCCGCACATGACGGGGCCGGAAGGCCACGATGCCCCCGTTGCCCACGCGCTGCCCGCCTGGGACGTGGCGGCGGGCAACATGGTCGTCTCGGCGCTGCTGGCGGCGGAACGGCACCGCCTGCGGCGCGGCACCGGGCAGGATGTGGAGCTGACGCTCAAGGACGTGGCGGCGGCGACGCTGGGCCACCTCGGCGTGCTGGGAGAGGCGGCGCTGACCGGCAAGAGCCGCCCGAAATGCGGCAACGCGCTGTACGGCGCCTACGGGCAGGATTTCATCTGCGACGACGGTGTGCGGGTCATGGTGATCGGCCTGACGGACCGGCAATGGCGCGGGCTGGTCAAGATGACCGGCACGCAGGCGGCGATGGACCGCCTGTCGTCGGCCACAGGGCGCGATCTGAGCGATGAGGGTAACCGCTTTGCCCTGCGGGACGAGATCACGGGCATCCTCAAGCCCTGGTTCGCCGCTCGCCCCAGCGTCATCGTCGGGCGGGAATGCGATGCGGCGAAGGTGACCTGGAGCCAGGTCCGGTCGGTGCCCGAGGCGCTGGCCGAAGATCCGGATCTGTCCGAAGACAACCCGGTCTTCAAGATGATGGATCACGACGGGGTCGGCCGCTACCCGGTGCCAGGTTCGCCCCTGACGTTTTCGGGCTATGACCGCGAGGCGCCGGTTCTGGCCCCTGTGCTGGGCGCGGATACCGAAGAGGTCCTGTCAGAGGTGGCGGGCTGCGACGGAACAGAAATCGCGGCCTTGTTCGACAAAGGCGTTGTGCAGGGGATGCGTAACGGACAGGCCCGTTCGGCGGCGTGACGCCCGTTCCGTATGCGCACGGGGCCCAGACGTGTTGAAGGCCGCCCAATGGGCGGCCTTTGGTCGTTCCGCGCGCCTTTATCTCAGCGCGCGGGACTGTCTTTCATGATCTGAACGGTCATGCCGGGATCAGATCAGTTGACGAAGCTGCGGATCTTGGCGCGCTTTTCGCTTTGCGAGTCACCCGAATAGGCGATGGCCAGCAGCGAGCCGATCTGGGCTTCGGACAGGGTCGAGGTTTCGATGTTCGGTGCATACTGCTGCAGGATGGCCTGGTTGGCCGAGGTGGTCATGGCCGATGCGGCACCGGTAAGAGCGGTGAGAGCGACGGCGGCGATTGCAATGGTGCGTTTCATGTCAATGGTCCTTGGTTTGTGTGGGGCGCTAAGTGCCCGTTTCGGTTTGTGTTTGTCGGTTTGTCTGTCCGACACCAATACAATTGGCCCTGCCGGCCCGGTTTGGGAAATCACGAAAAGCCCCCGCTCTCTCACGCCCAATTGTGGTTGAAGTGACCCAAGGTCGGGCATGTGTTGTGCGGGGCTGCGCAGCCTTGGTGCGGCCCAATGAAACAGGGCTCTCGCGGCCTTTTCGGCTGACATATCCACGGCCCTTTGCGTGATGATCCGTGTGCCGTTGGCCGCATGTCAGACCCAAACGAAAACGTGAGGGTAGGTATGTTACACAAAACGCCGCAGTTCTCACGACAAAGAGCGTGGGATCAGTGCGGTCGTGAGCGTGTTTTGTTGTTCAACGCCGCTTTCAATGCGCCTCTTGCGGCCGGGTGTTCGTGCTTTCGGCAAGGATCGAGCGATACCGCGCGCGAAAGGCTCTTGATTTCGGGAGGGGCTTGGCATAGGCCACACATCGGAAATAGGGGTATAGCTCAGTTGGTAGAGCGACGGTCTCCAAAACCGTAGGTCCCGGGTTCGAGTCCCTGTGCCCCTGCCAGTCCTCCTTAATGTCAGATGAAGCATCGGCCGTTGGGCGCTATGCCCTGTTTGGCGGCTCCTGTCGGCCGTCCGCGCAAGCACAGCGAATATAGCGACTGGCCCTGACAACCCCTGGCACCAGCGCAAGAAAAAGGGGCTGCCCGAAGGCAACCCCTGTCAACTCGTAAAGACTGGACGCGATTACATCACGAGACCTTCGAGCTTGCTCGAAATCTCGGTTGGGCTACCGCCACCGTAGACGATCGCCAGAGCGGAATTCAGCTGCGATTCAGTCAGCGAAGCGATCTGTTCCGGCGTCAGGTAACGCTCGAGAATGACCATTTCGCCTTCGGTCATGGTGTTGGCCTCGGCCATCGGGGTGCCGTTATCCATCAGCACGGCCTGGACCTTGCGGTCAACGTCGCCAGCATCGGTGCTGCTGATCAGGGCCAGCGCGGTGTCGATCTGTGCCTGGCTCAGCTTGCTGACGTCAACGCCCGGTGCCGCGGCTTTGATCTGCTCCATCTCGGCTTCGGATGCCATTCCGGGGCTCGACATGTATTCGTTGCCGCTGACCAAAGCATTCAGCTTGCCCAGCTTATCGCTGCGGTTGTCGCCACCGTTGATGATCTGCAGAGCCTGCGCCACTTCGGCGTCGCTCATGGCTTCAACGTTCACCGTCGGCAGGAACGAATTGATCTCGACCTTTTCCTGTTCGGTGGCGGCAAAACCTGCGGTGGCCATCGATGCGGTCAGGGCCGTAGCAATCAAAAAGCGTTTCATTTGTACTCTCCTACTTCTTTCATTCGTGTCGTACGGTCTTAAGCGGCGTCGTGTGCCGCAGCCGGTATGAGGTAGGAACACTCGATGCGGAAAAAGGTTCCGCAAAAAATATGGCTTAAGTGACTGACCTGTATCTAAAATTCATAGATTATTGAATCGTGCGGGAACGACGAATGGGCCAGTTTGTTCCAGCAAGTGACGCTACGTCTTTTTCACGGGAACGGCACCGGATGCGAGGTTTCGTGATCGGCGAAGAACGCGCTGCGCAGCCCGCCGTAGCCGGGCTTGACGCATTGCCTTGAAACCGCCGCGCTTTGCCCGTATGTGCCCTGCAGCGCTATGAGAGAAGCATGATGGCCCGTACAAATCCGATCAATTTCATCCAGCAGGTTCGCGCCGAGGTGTCCAAGGTCGTTTGGCCGACCCGCCGCGAGGTGCTGCTGACAACCGTCATGGTGTTCATCATGGCGACGCTGACGGCGATCTTCTTTGCGCTGGTCGATCTCGCGATCCGGGGTGGACTGCAGGCGGTTCTGGGGATGTTCGGCTAAGCGTCGGTCGGCCTGCACGGCCGGTCTTTGCCTCTTGAATTCATGGGGGCGGGGCGGTAGTCCACAGCGCAACTTTCCCGAAACAGGCGTGCAATGATTCGAGTTGCGCGCCGCTTTTCTTTTCGGATGTGACAACGGCAAGCCGCGGGCAACCCCGCGCAGAAACAAGGGTAGGGGCCAGATGGCGAAGCGGTGGTATTCGGTGAGCGTTCTCTCGAACTTCGAGAAGAAGATCGCCGAGCAGATCCGGACGGCGGTCGAGGAGCAGGGGCTTCAGGACCAGATCGAAGAGGTTCTGGTGCCCACCGAAGAGGTCATCGAGATCCGTCGCGGCAAGAAGGTCACGACCGAACGCCGCTTCATGCCGGGTTACGTGCTGGTGCGGATGGAAATGTCCGATGCAGGCTATCACCTGATCAACTCGATCAATCGCGTCACCGGCTTTCTGGGGCCGCAGGGCCGCCCGATGCCGATGCGCGACGCCGAGGTGACCGCGATCCTGGGCCGTGTCCAGGAAGGCGAGGAAAGCCCGCGCACGCTCATCCACTTCGAGGTCGGCGAAAAGGTCAAGGTCAACGACGGCCCGTTCGAGGATTTCGACGGCATGGTCGAGGGCGTGGACGAAGACAACCAGCGCCTGCGGGTCGCGGTGTCGATCTTTGGCCGCGAAACGCCGGTCGAGCTCGAATTCACCCAAGTGACCAAGCAGGGCTGAGCCCATCGCGTCACAGCCTGCCAAGGCTTCCGTTCTCAAGAACATCACTCTGACCTGCGCCGTCCGGCGCAGGCTTTTCCGTACAAGCCGGTTTTTCGGGCTGCGCTGGGTTATTGCTGCGCAGCGCGGTCTTCCGCGCCTGTGCGCTGCGCGCCGCACAGGCGCGAATTTGCCGGTGAACCGGCAAGTTTGTCGTTGACCTCACGCTTATGTGTCCGTCTAAATCTTGCCCAATTAACAAGATGTAGTTTGCGCGAGCGAACTGCTGACAGATTTGGGGGAGCATGTGATGCTGAAATATATAAGGGACAGCCTGCCGTGGATCGTTCCGTCCTCCGCGCTGGTGTTTGCCGCCACGGGATTTTTTGGCGAAACGCCGTTCTCGCGCTCTGCGCCCGAACCGGAGCCTGCCGCCGCTGCCACGGTGGACCGCTTTGCCGAGATCACGGCCGCAGCCCAACGCGCCGCTGCCATGCCCGCGCCCGAGCCGGAAATGGTCGCGCGGCAGTCGAGCTTTGACGAGAACCTGAGCCTCGATGCCGCGGCGATGACCGCCCACGCCCCCGAGCCGGCAGAGGTTGCCGCAGCAGCCGCGCCGCAGCCGATCCCCGCCGCACGGGTGCCGCAGAAACAGGCCGCAAGCGCGATTGCAGCCCAGACCGCGCTTTTCCAGTCCTCCAAGCAAGGCGCCGGGTCCAAGGCCGCCTGCGTTCGCGACCTCGAGATCCTGACCAAGGGGTCGCGGGTCTATTTTCCAAGCGGCGGCGTGACGGCAGAGCAGGCCGGGATCGAACAGGCCGGCGTCATCGCGATGATTGCGGAAAACTGCCCCGGGGTGCGCATCCGCGTCGAGGGGCATTCCGATCCTTCGGGGGACCCGGAGGCGAACCTGCGGCTGAGCAAGCTGCGGGCCGAACAGGTCATCAACCGCGTGGCGGCTTCGGGATTGGATACCAGCATGATGTTCGCCGAAGGGCTGGGCGATCAGTCCCCGTCGACCGTCAGCGGCCCGGAACCCAGCGCCTACTATGACCGTCGCGTGGAGTTTGCGCTGGTCGAGGACGCGCCCGAACTGCGGACCGCCAGTGTCGCGCCGCTGAAGGTCAACCCCTGGGCGTCCGAGACCTGCGTGAAGAACCTGGAACGCGCCGCGCAAAACACCTCGCTCTTCTATGCGCCGCGGTCGGTGTCGCTCAACGCGTCCGATCTGGACATCGCGCTGTCGCTGGCCCAGCAGGCGGTGGAATGCCCCTATGCCCGCCTGCGGGTCGTCGGCCACCACACCGCCGAGGTCCAGGCGGACGAAACGCCGTCGACCGGCCGCCTGCGCGCCAAGGCGCTGATGGCGATGCTGGTGGGCCGCGGCGTGCCGTCGAACCAGATCATCATCGCCAGCCCGTCAGCCCCGTTCGCGCAGGATCAGCAAGCGGGGATGCCGGGCAGCCGAGTGAATTTCGACATCATCCTCGAAGACGGCTAAGCGCGCGGCGGTCCGCGGAATCAAGGCTTGAAGACTCGGTAGAGGCGCTGTAACAGGCGCCTCTGTTGCCTTTGGCAGCACAAAGCGTGGGAGGCGAGGGCATCGCGATGTCCGGACCATGACCACGGCAACATGAAAGGCCCGCGTGACGCGTCACCGAGCTGTTGGATGAAAGGAGACGCCAGATGGCAAAGAAGCTTGCTGGCAAGATGAAACTGCAGATCAAGGCAGGCCAGGCCAACCCCAGCCCGCCCGTCGGTCCGGCGCTGGGTCAGCGCGGCATCAACATCATGGAATTCTGCAAGGCGTTCAACGCCAAGACGCAGGAAATGGAGCCCGGCGCGCCGTGCCCGACCGTGATCACCTATTACCAGGACAAATCCTTCACCATGGATATCAAGACGCCGCCCGCGTCTTATTATCTGAAGAAGGCCGCCGGTCTGAAGCCCGTGGGAAAGCGTAATCGCCCGCGCGGTGCCGAAGCGCCCGGTCGTGAAACCGTGGCCACGGTGAGCATCAAGCAGGTGCGTGAAATCGCCGAAGCGAAGATGAAGGACCTTTCGGCGAATGACGTCGAAGCGGCCATGAAGATCGTACTGGGCTCGGCGAAGTCCATGGGCATCGAGGTGAAGTAAGATGGCTAAACTTGGAAAACGCGCCCGTGCCGCACGCGAAGCATTTGCCGGCAAAGAGGACGTCTCGGTCGAAGAGGCGGTCAAGCTGATCAAGTCCACGTCGAACGTGAAGTTCGACGAAACCGTCGAGATCGCCATGAACCTGGGCGTCGACCCGCGCCACGCCGACCAGATGGTCCGCGGTGTCGTCGGCCTGCCCAACGGCACCGGCAAGACCGTTCGCGTCGCCGTCTTCGCCCGCGGCCCCAAGGCCGAGGAAGCGCAGGCTGCCGGGGCCGACATCGTCGGTGCCGAGGATCTGATGGAAACCATCCAGGGCGGCAAGATCGAATTCGATCGCTGCATCGCCACCCCGGACATGATGCCGATCGTCGGCCGTCTGGGCAAGGTGCTGGGCCCGCGCAACCTGATGCCGAACCCCAAGGTCGGCACGGTGACCATGGACGTCAAGGAAGCTGTCGAGGCGGCCAAGGGCGGCCAGGTCCAGTTCAAGGCGGAAAAGGCCGGTGTCGTGCACGCAGGTGTCGGCAAGGTGTCCTTTGACGAGGCGAAGCTGGTCGAGAACATCAAGGCGTTTGTCGGTGCCGTGGCCAAGGCCAAGCCGACCGGCGCGAAGGGGACCTACCTCAAGCGCATCTCGCTGAGCTCGACCATGGGCCCGGGCGTCACCGTCGATGTGGCGGCTGCAAGCGCCGAATAAGCGCCAGCGTCAGTGATCGGGAAAGGCGGGCCACCGGGGTCCGCCTTTTCGCTTTTATGGTCGTTTCCGGTTCCAGCGGGCCGGAGGGGCCGGCCACCGAACCGGCGGCGATCCGCAAAAATTCCAGAACTTGCAGGTGAACTGCCAATCGGCTCTTCACATTCCCAGCGTTTGCCACTAGACCGCGCTTCGTCAAGTCGCATGACCCTGTCATGTCGGCCTGATGATTCGTCCGAGACGGTGGGCTGGAGGCGGCCAAAAGCCAATCCCGCTAAGTCCTGCCCGAGACGGGAAGAGACATAACGTACCGGATCTGTGTTCCGGACGCGCGATGTGACGACCCGATCGGACCAGACGTCCGGGCATCCGCCCGGGCCAAGTGAGCCGGAGGGGTCGCCCCCTCCAATACATGGAGTGAAACTGTGGATAGAGCCCAGAAAGAGAAAGTGGTCGAGGAACTCGGCCAGATCTTCGAAAGCTCTGGCGTCGTGGTGGTTGCCCACTACGAAGGTCTCACGGTTGCCGAGATGCAGGATCTCCGGGGTCGCGCGCGCGACGCTGGTGCATCTGTGCGTGTCGCCAAGAACAGGCTCGCCAAGATCGCCCTGGAAGGAAAGCCCTGCGAAAGCATCGCCTCCTTCATGACGGGTATGACCGTCCTCACCTTCTCCGAAGACCCCGTGGCAGCCGCCAAGGTGGTCGAGGACTTCGCCAAGGACAACAAGAAGTTTGAAATTCTTGGCGGCGCAATGGGTGAGAACGCTCTGGACCGGGCCGGTGTGGAATCGGTGTCGAAAATGCCGTCGCGCGAGGAGCTTATCGCTTCGATCGTCGGCTGCATCGGCGCACCCGCATCGAACATCGCCGGGGCCATTGGCGCACCTGCTTCGAACATCGCATCCATCCTGTCCACGATCGAGGACAAGGCGGCTGCGTAAGGCAACCCAAGGATCATCGTGGGGTTGAAACCCCGTCGTTGGAACACATTTAGATACGGAAAGAAGTCACAATGGCTGATCTGAAGAAACTGGCAGAAGAGATCGTTGGTCTGACCCTGCTGGAAGCACAAGAACTGAAAACCATCCTGAAAGACGAGTACGGCATCGAGCCCGCCGCTGGCGGCGCAGTGATGATGGCGGGCCCGGCAGGCGACGCAGGCGGCGCAGCCGCTGAAGAGCAGACCGAGTTCGACGTTATCCTGAAGTCGGCAGGCGCCTCCAAGATCAACGTGATCAAGGAAGTTCGCGGCATCACCGGTCTGGGCCTCAAGGAAGCCAAGGACCTGGTCGAAGCCGGCGGCAAGGCCGTCAAGGAGCAGGTTTCCAAAGAGGAAGCCGAAGAGATCAAAGGCAAGCTGGAAGCAGCTGGCGCCGAGGTCGAACTCAAGTAATCGCGGTGGTGCAGCCGTTTTCTTGCAAAGAAAACGGCCCGGAATTTTTCGAAAATTCCGGTTCGCCACCGAGGCAAATCAAGGCTGGATCCGGGGAAATCCGGGTCCAGCCGAGCCTGTCTCAGAGAGGCCCCGCGCGACAGGGGCTTTTCTAAGACCAGGTTCGAGGGTCGGGAGGCGTCCGGTGGGACGGATGCCAGGCATAGACCGGAACTTTGTCGTCTCGTAGGGGCGTGCCGCTGTGGCCCGACAGCGCGCACACCCGGTGAGAAACTGAAAGGTGACACCTGACATGGCGCAGAGCTTTCTTGGCCAGAAACGTCTTCGTAAATACTTTGGTAAAATCCGCGAAGTTCTGGAGATGCCGAACCTGATCGAGGTTCAGAAATCCTCCTACGATCTTTTCCTGAAATCCGGCGATCAGCCGCAGCCGCTGGACGGCGAAGGCATCAAGGGTGTCTTCCAGTCGGTCTTTCCGATCAAGGATTTCAATGAAACCAGCGTGCTGGAATTCGTCAGCTACGATCTGGAAAAGCCCAAGTACGACGTCGAGGAATGTCAGCAGCGCGACATGACCTACAGCGCGCCGCTCAAGGTGACGCTGCGTCTCATCGTGTTCGATATCGACGAGGACACCGGCGCGAAGTCGGTCAAGGACATCAAGGAACAGGACGTCTACATGGGCGACATGCCCCTGATGACGCCCAACGGCACTTTCGTGGTCAACGGCACCGAGCGGGTCATCGTTTCCCAGATGCACCGCAGCCCGGGCGTGTTCTTCGACCACGACAAGGGCAAGACGCACAGCTCGGGCAAGCTGCTTTTTGCCTGCCGGATCATTCCCTACCGCGGTTCCTGGCTCGACTTCGAATTCGACGCCAAGGACATCGTGTTCGCGCGCATCGACCGCCGCCGCAAGCTGCCGGTGACGACGCTCCTTTACGCGCTTGGCCTTGATCAAGAAGCGATCATGGACGCCTATTACAACACCGTGACCTTCACCCAAGCGAAAGGTCAGCGCGGCTGGGTTACAAAATTCTTCCCCGAGCGTGTGCGCGGCACCCGTCCGACTTACGACATCGTCGATGCCGACAGCGGCGAGGTGCTGGCCGAGGCGGGCAAGAAGGTTACGCCGCGGGCCGTGAAGAAGATCATCGATGAAGGCAAGGTGAAGAACCTGCTGGTGCCGTTCGAGAACATCGTCGGCAAGTTCGTGGCTAAGGACATCATCAACGAAGAAACCGGCGCGATCTATGTCGAAGCGGGCGACGAGCTGACCTGGACCGTCGACAAGGACGGCGATGTCACTGGCGGCACGCTCAAGGAGCTGATGGATGCCGGCGTGACCGAGATCCCGGTACTCGACATCGACAACATCACCGTGGGTGCGTACATGCGCAACACCATGGCGCAGGACAAGAACATGAACCGCGAAAGCGCGCTCATGGACATCTACCGCGTCATGCGCCCGGGCGAGCCCCCCACCGTGGAAGCGGCAAGCGCGCTTTTCGACACGCTCTTTTTCGACAGCGAGCGCTATGACCTCTCGGCCGTGGGCCGGGTCAAGATGAACATGCGCCTCGCCCTCGACAAGCCCGACACCCAGCGCACGCTGGACCGCGAGGATATCGTGGCCTGCGTCAAGGCGCTGGTCGACCTGCGCGACGGACGCGGTGATATCGACGACATCGACCACCTCGGCAACCGCCGGGTGCGCTCGGTCGGCGAGCTGATGGAGAACCAGTACCGCGTCGGCTTGCTGCGGATGGAGCGCGCGATCAAGGAGCGGATGTCGTCTGTCGAGATCGACACGGTGATGCCGCAGGACCTGATCAACGCCAAGCCTGCCGCCGCCGCCGTGCGCGAATTCTTCGGCTCCAGCCAGCTGTCGCAGTTCATGGACCAGACCAACCCGCTGTCGGAAGTCACGCACAAGCGGCGCCTTTCGGCGCTTGGGCCGGGCGGTCTGACCCGCGAACGCGCGGGCTTCGAGGTGCGCGACGTGCACCCGACCCACTATGGCCGGATGTGCCCGATCGAGACGCCGGAAGGTCCGAACATCGGCCTGATCAACTCGCTCGCCACCTTCGCTCGGGTAAACAAGTACGGCTTTATCGAAACGCCTTACCGCGTCGTCAAGGACGGCACGGTCACGGACGAAGTGCACTACATGTCCGCGACCGAGGAAATGCGCCACACCGTGGCGCAGGCCAACGCCAACCTCGACGAGAACATGCATTTCGTGAACGATCTGGTGTCGACCCGGAAATCCGGTGATTACACCCTGTCGCCCAACGAAACCGTCGACCTGATCGACGTGTCGCCCAAGCAGCTGGTGTCAGTCGCGGCGTCGCTCATTCCGTTCCTGGAAAACGACGACGCCAACCGCGCCCTGATGGGATCGAACATGCAGCGGCAGGCGGTGCCGACCCTGCGGTCCGAGGCCCCGCTTGTGGGGACGGGGATCGAGGAAATCGTGGCCCGCGACTCCGGTGCGGCGATCATGGCGAAACGTTCGGGCGTGATCGACCAGGTCGACGCCATGCGGATCGTCGTGCGCGCGACGGACGATCTGGAACCCGGTGATCCGGGTGTGGACATCTACCGCATGCGCAAGTTCCAGAGGTCGAACCAGAACACCTGCATCAACCAGCGGCCGCTGGTGAAGGTGGGTGACCTGGTGACCAAGGGCGAAGTGATCGCCGATGGCCCCTCGACCGACATGGGGGAACTGGCGCTTGGCAAGAACGTCGTCGTCGCCTTCATGCCGTGGAATGGCTACAACTATGAGGATTCGATCCTGATTTCGGAACGAATCTCGCGCGATGACGTGTTCACCTCTGTCCACATCGAGGAATTCGAAGTGGCGGCACGGGACACGAAGCTCGGGCCGGAAGAGATCACCCGCGACATCCCGAACGTCGGCGAAGAGGCGCTGCGCAATCTCGACGAGGCGGGCATCGTGTACATCGGCGCGGACGTGGAGCCTGGGGATATCCTTGTGGGCAAGATCACCCCCAAGGGTGAATCGCCGATGACGCCCGAGGAAAAGCTGCTGCGCGCCATCTTCGGCGAAAAGGCATCGGACGTGCGCGACACGTCGCTGCGGGTCAAGCCGGGTGATTACGGCACCGTGGTCGAGGTGCGCGTCTTCAACCGGCACGGCGTGGAAAAGGACGAACGTGCCCTGCAGATCGAGCGGGAAGAGGTCGAACGTCTGGCCCGTGACCGGGACGACGAGCTGGGCATCCTGGATCGCAACATCTACGCGCGCCTGAAATCGATGGTTCTGGGCAAGGTGGCTGTCAAAGGCCCCAAGGGCGTCAAGCCCAAGTCCGAGATCACCGAAGAGCTTCTCGAGTCTCTCAGCCGCGGCCAGTGGTGGCAGCTGGCGCT
This sequence comes from Thalassococcus sp. BH17M4-6, assembly GCF_049323015.1. Lineage (NCBI taxonomy): Bacteria > Pseudomonadati > Pseudomonadota > Alphaproteobacteria > Rhodobacterales > Roseobacteraceae > Thalassococcus > Thalassococcus sp. BH17M4-6. The sequence continues at coordinate 11,880 of NZ_JBMPGU010000009.1, read as the reverse complement.
CGAGGACGAGGCCGATGCCAAGATCGTCGAGGCGCTCAACGAACAGTACGAGGCGCAGAAGCGCACGCTGGACGCGCGGTTCGAGGACAAGGTCGAAAAGGTCCGCCGCGGCGACGACCTGCCCCCGGGCGTGATGAAGATGGTCAAGGTGTTCGTCGCGGTAAAGCGCAAGCTGCAACCGGGCGACAAGATGGCCGGGCGTCACGGCAACAAGGGCGTGATTTCCAAGGTGGTGCCGATGGAGGACATGCCGTTCCTCGCGGATGGCACGCCGGTCGACTTCTGCCTCAACCCGCTGGGCGTGCCGTCGCGCATGAACGTCGGTCAGATCCTGGAAACCCACATGGGCTGGGCCGCACGCGGTCTGGGCATCAAGATCGACGATGCATTGCAGGACTATCGCCGCACCGGCGATCTGACCCCTGTGCGGGAGGCGATGAAGATCGCCTATGGCGAGGATGTCTATGAAGAGGGCATCCAAGGCATGGACGAGGACATGCTGGTCGAGGCGGCGGGCAACGTCACCCGCGGCGTGCCGATCGCCACGCCGGTCTTCGACGGCGCGAAAGAGGCCGATGTGAATGACGCCCTGGCACGTGCCGGGTTCGACACCTCGGGCCAGTCGCTGCTGTTTGACGGCCGCACCGGTGAGCAGTTCAGCCGAAAGGTGACGGTGGGTGTGAAATACCTGCTGAAGCTGCACCACCTGGTGGACGACAAGATCCACGCGCGGTCGACCGGGCCCTACAGCCTCGTGACCCAGCAGCCGCTGGGCGGCAAGGCGCAGTTCGGCGGTCAGCGTTTCGGGGAGATGGAGGTCTGGGCGCTCGAAGCGTACGGTGCCGCCTACACCCTGCAGGAGATGCTGACGGTGAAGTCGGACGACGTCGCGGGCCGGACCAAGGTCTACGAGAGCATCGTCAAGGGCGAGGACAATTTCGAGGCCGGTATTCCGGAATCGTTCAACGTTCTCGTCAAGGAGGTCCGGGGTCTGGGCCTCAACATGGAACTCCTGGATGCGGAAGAAGACGAGTGAGGCAGACAAGTTTTGAAAAAACTTGTGCCAAGACTTTTATGAAAAGTCTTGGCGCCGCTCCCCTTCCTTCCGACAGCCTTTAAGGATTTGAAAATGAACCAGGAACTGACAAACAACCCGTTCAATCCGGTTGCCCCCGCCAAGACCTTTGACGAGATCAAGGTCTCTCTGGCCTCGCCCGAACGGATCCTCTCTTGGTCCTTCGGGGAGATCAAGAAGCCCGAGACGATCAACTACCGCACGTTCAAGCCCGAGCGTGATGGCCTGTTCTGCGCGCGCATTTTTGGTCCGATCAAGGATTACGAATGCCTCTGCGGCAAGTACAAGCGCATGAAGTATCGCGGCGTCGTCTGCGAAAAGTGCGGCGTCGAAGTCACGCTGCAAAAGGTGCGTCGCGAGCGCATGGGTCACATCGAACTGGCCGCTCCTTGCGCGCATATCTGGTTCCTGAAATCGCTGCCCAGCCGCATCGGTCTGATGCTCGACATGACCCTGCGCGATCTGGAGCGGGTTCTGTATTTCGAGAATTACGTCGTCACCGAGCCGGGCCTTACGGATCTCACCTACGGTCAGATGCTGACCGAAGAAGAGTACATGGATGCCCAGGACGCCTATGGCATGGACGCCTTTACCGCCAACATCGGCGCCGAGGCGATCCGCGAAATGCTGGCGGCCATCGACCTCGAGGCCGAGGCCGACAACCTGCGCGCCGATCTGAAAGAGGCGACGGGCGAGCTCAAGCCCAAGAAGATCATCAAGCGTCTGAAGGTCGTGGAATCCTTCCTGGAGTCGGGCAACCGGCCGGAGTGGATGGTTCTGACCGTCATTCCGGTCATCCCGCCCGAACTGCGCCCGCTGGTGCCGCTTGACGGGGGCCGTTTCGCCACGTCCGATCTCAACGATCTCTACCGCCGCGTGATCAACCGGAACAACCGTCTCAAGCGGCTGATCGAACTGCGTGCGCCCGACATCATCGTCCGCAACGAAAAGCGGATGTTGCAGGAATCGGTCGACGCGCTCTTTGACAACGGCCGTCGTGGCCGCGTCATCACCGGTGCCAACAAGCGCCCGCTGAAGTCGCTGTCGGACATGCTCAAGGGCAAGCAGGGCCGCTTCCGTCAGAACCTGCTGGGCAAGCGGGTCGACTTCTCGGGCCGCTCGGTCATCGTGACCGGGCCGGAGCTCAAGCTGCACCAGTGCGGCCTGCCCAAGAAGATGGCGCTCGAGCTCTTCAAGCCGTTCATCTATTCGCGGCTTGAGGCAAAGGGTCTGTCCAGCACCGTCAAGCAGGCGAAAAAACTGGTGGAAAAGGAACGTCCCGAGGTTTGGGACATCCTTGACGAGGTGATCCGTGAACATCCCGTCATGCTCAACCGGGCGCCGACGCTGCACCGTCTGGGCATCCAGGCGTTCGAACCGATCCTGATCGAAGGCAAGGCGATCCAGCTGCATCCGCTCGTCTGTTCGGCCTTCAACGCCGACTTCGACGGCGACCAGATGGCCGTGCACGTTCCGCTGAGCCTTGAGGCGCAGCTGGAAGCGCGGGTTCTGATGATGTCCACGAACAACGTGCTGTCGCCCGCCAACGGCGCGCCGATCATCGTCCCGTCGCAGGACATGATCCTTGGCCTCTACTACGTGACCATCGCCCGCGATGGAATGAAGGGGGAGGGGATGAAATTCTCCTCCATCGAAGAGGTCGAGCACGCGCTGAACGCGGGCCACGTGCACCTGCACGCCAAGATCGAATGCCGCGTCAAGCAGATCGACGAAACCGGCAACGAGGTCTCGGTCCGGTTCGAAACGACCCCGGGCCGCGTGCGGCTGGGGGCGCTGCTGCCGATGAACGCCAAGGCGCCCTTCAGCCTGGTCAACACGCTGCTGCGCAAGAAGGATGTGCAAAAGGTCATCGACACCGTCTACCGCTATTGCGGTCAGAAGGAGTCGGTCATTTTCTGCGACCAGATCATGACCATGGGCTTCCGCGAGGCGTTCAAGGCGGGCATTTCGTTCGGCAAGGACGACATGGTCATTCCCGAAACCAAGTGGCCCATCGTCGAGGACACCCGCAGCCAGGTGAAGGACTTCGAACAGCAGTACATGGACGGCCTGATCACCCAGGGTGAGAAGTACAACAAGGTCGTCGATGCCTGGTCCAAGTGTAACGACAAGGTCACCGAGGCGATGATGTCCACCATCTCGGCCTCGCAGACCGATGCGGACGGGTCCGAGGCGGAACCGAACTCGGTCTACATGATGGCGCACTCCGGTGCGCGGGGCTCGGTCACGCAGATGAAACAGCTGGGCGGCATGCGCGGCCTGATGGCCAAGCCCAACGGCGACATCATCGAAACGCCGATCATCTCGAACTTCAAGGAAGGTCTGACCGTTCTTGAATACTTCAACTCGACCCACGGCGCCCGGAAGGGTCTGTCGGACACGGCGCTCAAGACCGCGAACTCGGGCTATCTGACCCGGCGTCTGGTGGACGTGGCGCAGGATTGCATCGTGCGCATGAACGACTGCGGCACCGACAACGCCATCACCGCCGAAACGGCCGTGAACGACGGCGAGGTCGTGGCGTCGCTGGCGGAACGTGTGCTGGGTCGCGTCGCGGCCGAGGATGTGCTGCGTCCGGGCACGGACGAGGTGCTGGTCAAGCAGGGCCAGCTGATCGACGAACGCATGTCCGACGCCATCGACGAGGCGGCGGTGCAGACCATGCGCATTCGTTCGCCGCTGACCTGCGAGGCCGAAGAAGGCGTTTGCGCCATGTGCTACGGGCGCGACCTTGCCCGCGGTACGCTGGTCAACCAGGGCGAGGCCGTCGGCATCATCGCGGCGCAGTCCATCGGTGAGCCGGGCACCCAGCTGACGATGCGGACCTTCCACATCGGCGGCGTGGCGCAAGGTGGCCAGCAGTCGTTCCAGGAGGCGTCGCAGTCCGGTATCATCGCGTTCGATCAGGCCTCCACGCTCGAGAACGCCAACGGCGAAACCCTCGTCATGGGACGCAACATGAAGCTGCGGATCATGGACGAACACGGCGCCGAACGGGCCAGCCACAAGCTGGGCTACGGCACCAAGCTGTTCGTCAAGGAAGGCGATACCGTGGCGCGGGGCGACAAGCTTTTCGAATGGGATCCGTACACCCTGCCGATCATCGCGGAAAAGGACGGCACCGCCCGTCACGTGGACCTTGTGAACGGCGTTGCCGTGCGCGAGGAAACCGACGATGCCACAGGCATGACCCAGAAGATCGTGTCGGACTGGCGCGCGGCCCCCAAGGGCAACGAGCTCAAGCCCGAGATCATCCTGGTGGGCGAGGACGGCGAACCGGTGCGCAACGACGCGGGCAACCCGGTGACCTATCCGATGTCGGTGGACGCGATCCTGTCCTGCGAAGACGGGCAGGAGATCAAGGCCGGCGACGTCGTCGCGCGTATCCCGCGCGAAGGCGCCAAGACCAAGGACATCACCGGTGGTCTGCCGCGTGTGGCCGAACTCTTTGAGGCTCGCCGCCCCAAGGACCACGCCATCATCGCGGAAATCGACGGCTACGTGCGCTTCGGCAAGGACTACAAGAACAAGCGCCGGATCAGCATCGAACCGGTGGACGACAGCCTGTCGCCCGTCGAATACATGGTGCCCAAGGGCAAGCACATCCCGGTCGCCGAAGGCGACTATGTGACCAAGGGCGACTATATCATGGACGGCAACCCGGCGCCGCATGACATCCTGGCCATCATGGGTGTCGAGGCGCTGGCGAACTACATGATCGACGAGGTGCAGGACGTCTACCGGCTGCAGGGCGTGAAGATCAACGACAAGCATGTCGAGGTCATCGTGCGTCAAATGCTGCAGAAGTGGGAGATCCAGGACAGCGGCGATACCACGCTGCTCAAGGGTGAGCACGTCGACAAGGCCGAATTCGACGAGGCCTGCGAAAAGGCGATCGCCAAGGGCGGCCGTCCGGCGCAGGGCGAACCGATCCTGCTGGGCATCACCAAGGCGTCGCTGCAGACCCGCAGCTTCATCTCGGCGGCGTCCTTCCAGGAAACCACCCGTGTGCTGACCGAAGCGAGCGTGCAGGGCAAACGCGACAAGCTGGTGGGTCTCAAGGAAAACGTCATCGTGGGCCGCCTCATTCCGGCCGGGACCGGTGGCGCGACCATGAAGGTGCGCCGGATCGCGTCGGACCGCGACAATGTCGTGATCGACGCGCGTCGCCAGGAAGCCGAAGCTGCGGCCGCGCTGGCCGCACCGGACGCGTCGGATGACGACGTGGTCGGCGGGGACGAGTTCGACACGCTGGTGGTGGACACGCCCGAAAGCCGCGAATAAGCGGTCCCATACGACCTTCAGAAACACCCGCTTCGGCGGGTGTTTTCTTTTGCGACATCGCCGCAGGGCGCCGTTTTCCTCAAGGAAAACGGACCGGAATTTTTGAAAATTCCGGGGCCCGCGAGGACGCATCGGTGGTTTCGTGATGGTCAACCGCGACGCCCGGGCGTAAGTCACCGCCATGACACCCGTTTCCGATAACACACGCGGCGCGTTCCTGATGATGGCCTCCATGGCCTGTTTCACCTTTGGCGATGCCTGCATGAAAGTGGCCAGCAGCACGCTGCCGCTCAGCCAGCTTCTGGCGCTACGCGGCATCTTTGCGACGGCAATCATCTACCTCATCGCCCGGCGGCTGAACGCACTGCGCCTGGATCTTCCGCGTCGTGACTGGGGCCTGATCGCCCTGCGCGCGGTGGCCGAAGTGGCGGCGGCGTGGTTCTTTCTGACCGCGCTTTTCAACATGCCCATCGCCAATGTCACGGCGCTGTTGCAGATGTTGCCGCTGACGGTGACGCTGGCAAGCGCGGTGTTCTTCGGCGAACCCGTTGGCTGGCGGCGCTGGACGGCGATCCTGATCGGATTCGGCGGCATGCTGCTGATCGTGCGGCCGGGGACCGAAGGCTTCAACGCCTATTCGGTCTATGCGCTGATCGCCGTCATCTGTGTCACCGTGCGGGATCTGGCAACCCGGCGCATGTCGGCGGTTGTGCCCAGCCTCACCGTCACGCTCAGCGCGTCGGTGGCGGTGCTGGTCTTTGCCGCCGTGCTGTCGCTGGGCGAAACCTGGCAGCCATTGGATGCACCGCTTTGGGCGCTGGTGGCGGCGATGTCGATCTTCATCATCGGCGGGTATCTTTTCAGCGTCCTGGCCATGCGCACCGGCGAGGTGAGCGTCGTCACCCCGTTCCGCTATACCGGGCTGGTCTGGGCCCTGGTCCTGGGCTGGGCGATCTTCGGCGAATGGCCGCTGCCGCTGACGTTCCTGGGCGCGGGCATCATCATCGCGACAGGGGTCTTTACCCTGCTGCGCGAAGCGCGCGCGCGGCGGCTTCAGGCGAAGACGGTCCGGATGTGATCCGCATCAATGGCGAAGAGCCGCTTCATCTCGGCCTCGCCATCCGCATCCAGCCGCGGCAGTGCAACCGGCTTCACGTGTTTTTTCTGGCGTGAGTCGTTGTGATCGTTATGTCCGCGCAGGAACATCGGCGGATCGGTAAAGGTCACCGTGGGCATGAACTGGTTGATCTTGTTATGGCCGAAATTCATGATCGACTGCGCCACGCGCGGCTGTACGGCGACCGCCTGCGCCACGCCCCAATAGGGTGTGACGGTGGGATCGGCGCAGATCCCCCGCGCGTCTGCGCGGCCCACGAAACCGCGGTTCCAGTCGAACCCGACCAGCCGGTGCCGCCCGGTCAGGGCCTGACAGTCCTGCGCCGCGGCGCGCAGCGTCTCGACAAAGGTCACCGCCACCGCGTCGTCGTCATCGTGGCGGAACTCCAGGCAGGGCTGCGCCATGTCGCGCGCGGCATTGATCACCTCCTGGCAGACCTTGCGGTGCGGGCCGGGCGGGCGCGCCACGATCCGCGCCTGCGGAAAATCCGCGACCAGTGCGCGCAGCCGGTCAAGTGCGGCGTCGGGCAGGCTGTCGCCAATGAGGATGAGGAAGGTGAAATCGGGGTCGGTCTGGGCCTTGAGTCCCGGTAGGCAGAGGCATTCGAAATTGGCAAAGCGCTCGTTCAGACGCCTGGGCGCGTAAAGGTACGCCTCGCGCGCCGCAACGCTCTCGTGTTCGACCTGAAATCCGCCCGTGCCCGGATAGGAAAACCGGCAAAATCCAATAACTTGCATCGCCAACTCCGCTAGCGTCGGCCCATGGGCCGCCACGCGGCAACAGTTGCACCGGGGACCGCCCAAAGCAAGGCCGGGGCGCTGTTGACAAGCATTCCGACTCCCCCTATACGCCCGCTATCTCGGACGGGACAGGTGTCCCTTGATCCGATCTACAGAACCGAAGCGGTCACGATCCGGGCGTATCCCGCCCCGATCCTCTGGAACCCCCCGCGTCGTTCCCGCACCAGGGAACGCATGCGGTTTTTTGCGTCGTTCCAGAACGATGCACAAGATGTCGTGCACCTGACGTGCACATGGTGACTTGCGGACGCGCAAGGCGCTGGAACTGAAACCCGCACGGGATACCCCGTGCACCACATATGTGAGCTACACGGGGAATTACCGGAATGCCAACGATCCAACAGCTGATCCGCAAGCCGCGGCAGCCGAAAGTCAAACGCTCGAAGTCCATGCACCTGGAGCAGTGCCCGCAAAAGCGCGGCGTCTGCACGCGCGTTTACACCACCACGCCGAAGAAACCGAACTCCGCCATGCGGAAAGTGGCCAAGGTCCGTCTGACCAACGGCTACGAGGTGATCAGCTATATTCCGGGTGAATCCCACAACCTTCAGGAACACTCGGTCGTCCTGATCCGCGGCGGTCGTGTGAAAGACCTTCCCGGTGTGCGCTATCACATCCTGCGCGGGGTTCTGGATACCCAGGGCGTCAAGGACCGCAAACAGCGTCGCTCCAAGTATGGCGCGAAGCGTCCGAAATAAGAGGGTATTTAGATGTCACGTCGTCACGCCGCAGAAAAACGCGAAGTCCTGCCCGACGCCAAGTACGGCGACCGGGTCCTGACCAAATTCATGAACAACCTGATGATCGACGGCAAGAAGTCGGTCGCCGAAAGCATTGTCTACAATGCCTTCACCCGGGTTGAGACCAAGATCAAGCGCGCCCCCGTGGAAGTGTTCCACGAAGCGCTGGACAACATCAAACCCAGTGTCGAGGTGCGGTCGCGCCGCGTCGGTGGTGCCACCTACCAGGTGCCCGTCGAAGTGCGCCCCGAGCGCCGCGAGGCGCTTGCCATCCGCTGGCTTATCGATGCCAGCCGCAAGCGCAACGAGAACACCATGGAAGAGCGCCTGGCTGGCGAGCTCATGGATGCGGTCCAGTCGCGCGGCTCTGCCGTGAAAAAGCGCGAAGACACCCACAAGATGGCCGACGCCAACAAGGCGTTCAGCCACTACCGCTGGTAAGAAGGAGCGAGCAGAATGGCACGCGAATACCCCCTTACGCGCTACCGGAACTTCGGGATCATGGCCCACATCGATGCGGGCAAGACCACGACGACCGAGCGTATCCTTTACTACACCGGCAAGTCGCACAAGATCGGCGAAGTGCACGACGGTGCCGCGACCATGGACTGGATGGAGCAAGAGCAAGAGCGTGGGATCACCATCACCTCGGCTGCGACCACCACGTTCTGGCAGCGTCAGGAAGATCCGACCGCTGACGGCACCTCGGACACCAAGATCCGGTTCAACATCATCGACACCCCCGGCCACGTGGACTTCACCATCGAAGTCGAGCGTTCGCTGGCCGTGCTCGACGGCGCCGTGGCGCTGCTCGACGGTAACGCGGGCGTTGAGCCGCAGACCGAAACCGTGTGGCGTCAGGCCGACCGGTACAAGGTTCCGCGTCTCGTCTTTGTCAACAAGATGGACAAGATCGGTGCGGACTTCTTCAACTGTGTGAAGATGATCAAGGACCGCACAGGCGCCACTCCGGTTCCCGTGAACTTTCCCATCGGTGCCGAAGACCAGCTCGAAGGCATCGTCGATCTGATCAAGATGGAAGAGTGGACCTGGAAGGGTGAAGACCTTGGCGCGTCCTGGACCCGTCAGGAGATCCGCCCGGAGCTCAAGGACCTCGCCGACGAATGGCGTTCGCACCTGGTCGAGCATGCCGTCGAAATGGATGACGACGCGATGGAAGCGTACCTCGAAGGCGAAGAGCCGGACGAGGAAACCCTGCGCAAGCTCGTGCGCAAGGGCACTCTGTCGCTGTCCTTCGTGCCGGTTCTTGGTGGTTCCGCCTTCAAGAACAAGGGTGTGCAGCCGCTGCTGAACGCCGTGGTCGACTTCCTGCCGTCGCCGCTCGACGTGCCTGCCTACATGGGCTTCAGCCCGTCGGACGAGACCGAAACCCGCAACATCGCGCGTCACGCCGATGACAGCGAGCCGTTCTCGGGCCTCGCGTTCAAGATCATGAACGACCCGTTCGTGGGGTCGCTCACCTTCACGCGGATCTATTCCGGCGTGCTGAAAAAGGGCGATTCGATCCTGAACACCACCAAGGGCAAGAAAGAGCGCATCGGCCGTATGATGATGATGCACGCCATCGATCGCGAAGAGATCGAAGAGGCGTTCGCAGGTGACATCATCGCGCTGGCGGGTCTGAAAGACACCACCACGGGCGACACGCTGTCGGACAGCCAGAACCAGGTGGTTCTGGAAACCATGACCTTCCCCGATCCGGTGATCGAGATCGCGGTCGAGCCCAAGACCAAGGCCGACCAGGAAAAGATGTCCGCCGGTCTGCAGCGCCTTGCCGCCGAAGACCCGTCCTTCCGGGTGGAGACCGACCTCGAGTCCGGTCAGACCATCATGAAGGGCATGGGCGAACTTCACCTGGACATCCTGGTGGATCGTCTCAAGCGCGAGTTTAAGGTCGAGGCCAACATCGGTGCGCCGCAGGTGGCTTACCGTGAGACCATCGGTCACGAGGTCGAGCATACCTACACCCACAAGAAGCAGTCGGGTGGTTCGGGTCAGTTCGCCGAAGTGAAGATGATCATCAGCCCCACCGAGCCGGGCGAAGGCTATTCCTTCGAAAGCCGGATTGTCGGCGGCGCGGTGCCCAAGGAATACATCCCGGGCGTCGAAAAGGGCATCAAGTCGGTCATGGACTCCGGTCCGCTGGCGGGCTTCCCGGTCATCGACTTCAAGGTGGCACTGGTTGACGGTAAGTTCCACGACGTGGACTCGAGCGTTCTGGCCTTCGAAATCGCCGCCCGCATGGGCATGCGCGAAGGCATGAAGAAGGCCGGCGCCAAGCTGCTGGAACCGATCATGAAGGTCGAGGTGATCACGCCAGAAGAATACACCGGCAACGTGATCGGCGATCTGACCTCGCGTCGGGGCCAGGTGTCGGGGCAGGAACCGCGCGGCAATGCCGTGGCGATCAACGCCTTCGTGCCGCTGGCCAACATGTTCGGCTACATCAACAACCTGCGCTCGATGTCCTCGGGCCGCGCGCAGTTCACGATGCAGTTCGATCACTATGATCCGGTGCCGCAGAACATCTCGGACGAGATCCAGAAGAAATACGCATAACGGGATGGCGGGGAGTGAACCCCGCCCTACCCACCACCGTAGGGTGGGGTGTGACCCCACCACCCACACGACAGACAGGAGGCCAGCATGGCAAAGTCAAAGTTTGAGCGCAATAAGCCGCACTGCAACATCGGCACGATCGGTCACGTTGACCACGGCAAGACGACGCTGACGGCGGCGATCACGAAGTATTTCGGCGATTTCAAGGCGTACGACCAGATCGACGGCGCGCCCGAGGAGAAGGCCCGCGGGATCACGATCTCGACGGCGCACGTGGAATACGAGACCGAGAACCGTCACTACGCGCATGTCGACTGCCCCGGCCACGCCGACTACGTCAAGAACATGATCACCGGTGCGGCGCAGATGGACGGCGCGATCCTGGTGGTGAACGCCGCTGACGGCCCGATGCCGCAGACCCGCGAGCACATCCTGCTGGGCCGCCAGGTCGGCATCCCGGCGATGGTGGTGTTCCTCAACAAGGTCGACCAGGTCGACGACGAGGAGCTGCTCGAACTGGTCGAGATGGAAGTGCGCGAACTGCTGTCGGCCTACGATTTCCCGGGCGACGACGTTCCGATCATCGCAGGCTCGGCCCTGGCCGCCATGGAAGGCCGCGATCCCGAGATCGGCGAAGAGAAGATCAAGGCGCTGATGGCCGCTGTCGACGAGTACATCCCGCAGCCGCCGCGCGCCACCGACCAGCCGTTCCTGATGCCGATCGAAGACGTGTTCTCGATCTCGGGCCGCGGCACGGTTGTGACCGGCCGGGTCGAGCGTGGCGTCGTGAACGTCGGCGACGAACTGGAAATCGTCGGCATCCGCGACACCAAGAAGACCACCTGCACCGGTGTCGAGATGTTCCGCAAGCTGCTGGACCGCGGTGAGGCAGGCGACAACATCGGCGCGCTGCTGCGCGGCATCGACCGTGACGGCGTGGAGCGTGGCCAGGTGCTGTGCAAGCCCGGTTCGGTCAAGCCGCACACCAAGTTCGAGGCCGAGGCGTACATCCTGACCAAGGAAGAGGGTGGCCGTCACACGCCGTTCTTCGCCAACTACCGCCCGCAGTTCTACTTCCGCACGACGGATGTGACCGGCACGGTGAACCTGCCCGAGGGCACGGAGATGGTGATGCCGGGCGACAACCTGAAGTTCGAGGTCGAGCTGATCGCCCCGATCGCGATGGAAGAAAAGCTGCGCTTCGCCATCCGCGAAGGCGGCCGCACCGTCGGCTCCGGCGTCGTCGCAAAAATCATCGAGTAA